>QMZY01000213.1 GCA_003663415.1 Candidatus Aenigmatarchaeota archaeon | reverse complement strand
GCGCGGCGATAACGAGAGCCCAAAATATCATAATCCCTCCCTGGTGTTTGGATTGGTAAATTATTCTTAATTTATGGTTTGTTTTCGCGTCGGTCAAGGCAAGATTTTTTAGGCCTTCAAAATCGGAAATCCGGTCATTGTGAACGAAGCGAGGTAATCGCAATGGTCCAACGAGATTCTTTCGGTCGTTCGCAATGACACGTTCGTCGATGATTATCTATAAAAATCGATAATCTCTTAAATGCATATTGACAGCGCCTATATATGCTTTATGTTCGACATACTATATTTCGTTTTTATTCTAATCGGTAACTTACGGCATTTTCCGGCAAATTGCATGGACGGTTTCCCAATGATAGAATTCGAACTGACCGATACCGACGGTAACGCCCGCGCAGGAGTTCTGCGAACACCTCATGCCGAAATACAAACGCCGGTTTTTATGCCAGTCGGAACGCAGGGCACCGTTAAAACACTCGAGAACCGCGACCTCGAGAACGAGGACTATCGGATAATTCTCAATAATATGTATCATTTATACCTTCGTCCAGGAGTCGAGCTTATCGAAAATTTCGGAGGACTCCACAATTTCACCGGCTGGAAAAGAGGTATATTGACAGACAGCGGCGGTTTTCAGATATTCTCTATGACCGGTCTTACGAAGGTTAAAGAGGACGGAGTCCGATTCCAGAGCCACATCGACGGTAGTTATCACTTTTTTTCGCCGGAACGCGCGGTCGAAATCCAATACAGGATGCGCCCCGATATTATTATGGCTTTCGATGAATGCCTCGGCTATCCGGCATCCGACGCAGAAATAGAACAATCCGTCGCCCTCACCCTGAAATGGGCTAAAAAGAGTAAAGAAGAATGGACCCGGCGAGTCGAGACCGATTCTGACGCGGATACCGCTCCAGCGATTTTTGGCATTATTCAGGGGGGTGTCGATGTAGGTCTTCGGGAATATTCTACCGCAGAAACGGTAAAATTGAATTTCCCCGGATACAGTATCGGTGGCCTTTCTGTGGGGGAACCGAAATCGCTGATGTGGCCGGCGCTCGAAGCGTGTATCCCGGGCCTACCCGACGATAAACCGCGATATATGATGGGTATCGGCACACCGGCAGATATCGTAGAGGCCGTAGCCCGCGGCGTCGATATGTTCGATTGCGTTATGCCTACCCGGAACTCTCGAAAGGGGACAGTCTTCACTCGACGCGGAAAATTAGCGCTCAAAGCGGCTTATTTCGCCGACGACCAAAAACCTATCGACCCAGACTGCGATTGTTATACCTGCAAACATTATTCACGCGCTTTATTAAGACATCTTTTCAACGCCGGAGAGGTAACTTCGATGCGTCTCGCCACAATCCACACAATCCACTTTTATAAACAGTTTATGGATGAGATAAGAAACGCGATGTTAAACGGAACCTTCGAAAGCTACAGGGAGAATTTCCACAAAACATACATCGACAGGCTCATTCGCCCCGAGAATATATAGCTGCATTCTATCTACTATCGATTGAAAATCCCACTAATATTATAATTTTTTGGAAACTCCTCCGTTTTTTCCCCTTTACTAACAAAACAATGCGTTATATATTAGTAAAATTAAGAACTCATCTTAATACGTGGAACGTCGTTGGTGTGTGCGTTTATGCGGTTCTACCGTTTTTATAAGACCTGCTTGCGAGGAGTAAAATGAGAGTCGAGGTCGACCCCGATTTATGTATCGGTCGCGAAGTATGTAAAGATATTTGCCCAGAGCTTTTCGACATCGTGGACGATATCGCGGTGGCGATAGACCCGGGGAAATGCGCCGAACTGAGTTCCTGCAAAGAGGCTGTCGAGGCCTGCCCAACGAACGCTATCAGGATTTACAGCGATGAGTAACGGTCGATTCCCATCGGGATTTGTGGATAAAGTGCTCGCCGCGACCGATGTCGCCGCGATAATAGGGAGATATACCACGCTAAGACAGCGCGGAAAGTCGCTGGTC
>QMZY01000212.1 GCA_003663415.1 Candidatus Aenigmatarchaeota archaeon | reverse complement strand
TTGTATATCAGAAAAGGGATTTGGCTTCCAGCTCGTAGAGCCTACAGCTCAGAGAGACGCCAGAGGAAATAAAAAAAAGTGAGAAAAGTTTTTGGCAACGGAGAGGAGATTTAATAAGGCGGTCAAATTAGCAGTGTGGCCTCAGGATTAGCCGGAAAAATCGTTTTAACTGGAGATAAGCTGAGAAGAGCATGCGATATAGAAGGAGATGGGTAAGAAAATAATAGGGAAGTAGAGGTAAAAACGGCAAGTTTCAACAAGCAGAAAACAGGTATCCTTTGGTTTTAAATCAAGGGCAAATAATTTGGGGTAGAATTGGAGTTATTATTCCAGTTGGATAAGGGACAGGATGGATTTTGGTATGGAAGGAGGTTTTAACTTTTCCTTGATATCAGGATCGTTGGTTTTATGAAGTTTTCTGAACAAGTTAGTGGTTCTGACAATGAAAGCAAATGCTCTTTTAAGGAGCAGGACAATGGCGGCCATTTGGGCCAGGATATTCGCTCTTGAGATATTAATGACTCTGGGCTTGTCGAGAATTTTCTGATCTTCTTTTATAGTACTGTTGGCACGTTCCGAAGCCGAGCGATTTTTTTTGATGGTTTTGTAACGTTTTGAGCCTCGTGGTATTTCATTGACCAAGCGGGGGTGTTCTTTGACATACATGTGTTTTGAGAAGCCGGTTTGATTCCGGACGTGAGGGCACATGGCGATATTGTAGTGGTTTTGTAGGTTTTGCATGGCTTTTGGCCTAAGTTTAAGGCATTGCTTAAAGCAACAGAAAGTCAGTCGCTGATGTTTTTTATCAAAGCCATTGGGTCTGGTCAGAAGGCCACAGGGTGCAAATGGCCAGCCATTTTGATCATATCCTCTGTTTAGGAGGTCTTGTTTGGATAGTTTTTCGTTTCGGACATTATAATCGATAACAGGAATAGATCATTTGCGTCGTATATATTTGTAGTTATTAATAATATCGTACTTAGCATCGAGGATATCAATTTTCACCTGGCATTGATGGTGGTTATGAATTTGTTCTTTATTTTTGACAAATTGGCTTCCCTCTTCAGCGTTGCCGGATATATTGGTAACCGCGACCGGGAGTTCGATTTGTAAGTTAAGTTCTACTGATGTTGACAGGACAAGGTTGTAGCCGAAGATTTTCTGTAATTTATCCGAGTTTTTTGGATCGCGGCGCACTCCGATTCGGGCATCCGTATCCTTTGGGAGTTTTGGGCAGCTAATGGTCATACTTCCATCGTTAAAATCGATATTGGATACGTTAGAGCGTAAGGTATTGATGCACAGTTGTTGTTTATCGAGCTCTTCTTTGACATCAAATAATAGCGCAGTATTATTTTGTTCTTCAGTGGGTTCTCCATCAGCAAATGCGAGTTTGAAGGCAAAGAGTTCGATTCTGGGTTTTTTGATTTCTTTTCCCTGTTTATCTTTTTCCGGGAAGTTATCAGATGGGCAATGAGTATAGACACGGACTTCGGAACCGAGATTATTTTCCGACAAATTGTTAAGACGATAAAGGATACGGTTTTTCACCTTATGAACTATATCTTTGACAGTAATGCAAGAGCATTGATCAGAAAACCAGGTACAGCCTTTGTATCGAGCCCATGTAGGATACAGAGTGCCGTCATGGGCCAGAATTTTAAAGGTAATCATTTCAAGTTGGTGGAAAATGCTGACCAGGACATGAAAGATTTCGTTGTAGAGTTTTTCACCTAACCGAGTTCTGAAAATGGAGAAAGTGCCTTCGCAAGGGATATTGTCTTCAGAGATACCGGCATGTGTTCGATAACATCTGCCCCGGTCCTTATCCCGAAGCAGCTGAAGGAATTTAGCCATGTTCTGATGTGCATCGATATAGCGAAACAGGTCGAGCAGGAAGATACTTGGGGGATCATAACAAGGAGGGCCATACGGGGAATAACAGTCAGCGACAATGGATCGGATAAATGTAAAATCGATAAGGGAAGTTATCATTCGAGTGTATCCGCCCTTAAT
>QMZY01000211.1 GCA_003663415.1 Candidatus Aenigmatarchaeota archaeon | reverse complement strand
GGCCCTCTAATTGGTATGATAACAAAAATATTCATTCATCCTAAAACAAAAAGGCCTACACTAATAGGACGAATATTTTCAGGAACACTGGAAGCCGGAGAAGAAATATACTTTGTTAATCAGAAAAGCACTGTGAGAATCCGAAGACTAGGAGTTATGGAAATAACAGACCTACTTGATGTAGAGGAAATACCTGCGGGAAACCTTTTTGCAATTTACGGGGTTTTGTGTCCAGCTGGTGAAACATTCATCAGACCTGGTGCTAACATTCCAGTATTTGAAAAAATCAAATACGTCGCAGAGCCCGTCGTCTCAAGAAAAATAGAACCAGTAGATCCACAAGACCTTGCAAGGCTAGGAGAAGTCGTAAAGATGTGGGTTCTAGCCGACCCAACAGCATCCTTCTACCTAGATCAAGAAGCAAGACAATACATATTATCGGGAATCGACCCACTACAGATAGAAATCCTCACAAAAAGAATAAACGAACAAGTACCAATCAGAGTCTCTCCGCCAATCATCGTGTATCGTGAAGTACCCACCAAAAGAGGTATGGAAGTCCATACAAAGTCACCTAACACACACAACAAGCTAAAATTATACATAGAGCCATTAAGTCAAGAAACAATAGAGTTAATCAAACAAGGAAAGATATGGGCGGAACAAGACAGAAAAGAAAGAGCAAGAATACTGAGAGAAATAGGATGGGATGCAAACGAAGCAAAAAACATATGGGACATCTGGGGAAACAACATACTTGTAGACCTAACAAAAGGAGTACAAAGACTAGACAGAATAAAATCATATATCATCGCGGCATGGAGAGAGTGGTGTTCAAATGCTACTCTTGCTCAAGAACCAGCAATGGGAGTAAAAGCTGTAATGACAGACGCCGTCGTGCACGTAGACCCAGCACACACAGGAATGGGACAAATAGCACCAATGACACATGCAGCACTACACATAAGCTTCTTAACAGCTAATCCAAAACTATACGAACCAATACTAAAAATAGACATAAAAGCACCAAGCGACATGCAAGGAGCTGTCATCAAAATCTTAACCCAACATCGAGGCGTAGTCACAAACGTAATTATCGAAGAGGACTGGGTTACAATACAAGGAAATATCCCAACTGCAGAAACGCTAGGAATTGCAGACGAATTCAGATCTGCAACAGCTGGAAAAGCTTTCTGGGGCTATGAGTTTCTAGAATTTAGACCAGTACCAGATAACATGCAAGAAAAACTTATCCTAGAGATTAGAAAAAGAAAAGGTTTACCAACACAGCTACCAACACCGAAACTATGGGAGAGACTACTATACGTCAGGACATGAGTGCTATTACAGGGCTTTTCAAAAGGTTCTCGACATCTAAATCAGAAAACTTCCATAATTTATATTTTAAAATCTCACTCAGAAATAGGTTTCCAACTTATAAATTTTATAAGATTAGGATTAAATTAAAATACTATTAATTATCAAAGTTAAACTATGAAAGTGAATAGAGAATATGGAGCCTTTTTTGGTATTCCTATCGACAATAAGAATCCAAACCTTTATGTTTTAGGTATACCTTGGGATCTTTCTTCATCATATCGTAGAGGAGCCTCTAAAGCGCCCTCTTTTATAAGAAAATCAACTTCCAGTAAAATTTATAACATCTATTCAGAGGATCTCATCAATTTGGGAGAATTCTGGAGATTAAAGGACTTAGGAGATCTGGAAGTTAGTAATAAAACCATAGAACAAGTTTACAACGATTTACTAAGAGTTATCGAGGAAAATTATAAAAATGATGAGCTTTTCCTGTTTATGGGCGGAGACCACATAATTACCTACCTTTGCATAAAAGCTGTAAAAAAGGTTATTAAAGGGAAATGGGGCCTGCTATATTTTGATTCCCATCCCGACCTATACAAGGAATATGAAGGAGATATTTATTCCCATGCTTGTGTTGTCCGTAGAATCGCGGAAGAAAAACTGGTTTCTCCAGAAAACATTATTGAAGTAGGTATAAG
>QMZY01000210.1 GCA_003663415.1 Candidatus Aenigmatarchaeota archaeon | reverse complement strand
TTGGATGTTAAGAGTATACAATTTTAAATTATTTCTTGCAAACAATGGTCTTCTTATCAGTTTAATAACTATCTTTATACTCTGCGGTATTGTTTTTTATAAATGGTGCAAAAAAAAGAAAAGAATGAAAAGAGAGTTGTGGTATTACAAAAAGAAGGAGCAAGAATTAGTCAAGCAAATGGAACAAATCGAAAAAGAGTATTTCTTAAGAAAAATTAGTGAAGAATATTTTAACAGATTAATGCTTGAAAACAAGAATAAATTAGCGAAAATTAGAGCAAAAATAGAAGAATTATCTTCATAGTTTGTTGCAAGAAGTGGATAAATTGCTGTGAATTGTGCATAACTTTTCTGTTAAGTTAGTAAGAGATAAAAATACGGTATCTTACTGATAGTAGCACCTTAAGTAACTTCAAGAATTTTTATTCCCTCTCTTGTGATCTCAAAAGGATGAATTAGAGTTGAATGATTGACCTGCCTCATCTTCCTAATTGTAAGGGTTCTTTTAAATTCTTCAGCAATCGGAACAAACTCAAGTTTTACTATTCCATCAACAAGGAATTCTATTATTCCCAAAGTTGATAAACCTTCACCAGGATTCTGGAATTGTACCAACAAGAAAAGATGTGACACACAACTCCTTTAAAGAATTTATTAAGTAAGCAATTGCAATTCTACCAAGATACTTATCTTTGACAAATAATTCAAGTATTGAAACAGAATCAACAACAACTCTTTTTGCATTGATTTTATTAACTAATTCTGAAATCTGATCTACTAAATCATAAATATATATTTAGAGGTGTGCGAAATTAATTAAAATTAACAAATTCTGTTTGTGGAAGCAAGTAATCTAATAAGACTAGTGGTAAACAAGAAGATAGTTTCACCTCAGAAAGGCAGGGGAAGAAGAGGATATGGAAATTTAGCAAGAGTAAGAATTTTGATATATCAGAGACTTAAAGGATTTAACGACTGTCAACTAATCAGACATCTAAAAGCAAACCCCAAAGTTAGGAGAAATCTTGGACTAAAAGGTATTCCAGATAGATCAAGAATAAGTAGATGGAAAGAGCAATATTCAGATTTGGTAATATTGGTGTTTAATAAACTATCAGCAATTATACAACTAGCAATCAAAACAAAAATCTTGATACCAGACTCAACACCTTTAGAGGATGAAGAAGACCAAGATGCAAAGATTGGTTTTTATTCAAGAGGACCCTTCAAAGGATTTAAAACACACCTCTCTGTAAATCAGCTTGGATTGCCTCTAAAGGCAATTTTAACCCCAGGAAATAAGCATGACTCTCCTTTCTTACCAGAGTTATTAGTTCCTTGTGAAATTGTTCCAGCGGATGCTGCCTATGACTCAAATAGCAATAGAAAAGCTTGCAGAAAGATTGGAGCAAAACCAGTGATTGCGAGGAATAGAAGAAGGAGTAAGAAAAGACGATGGACTCCAAAAATATTGAAGAAGAAGAGATATATTGTCGAGCAAGCTAATGCAATAATTAAGAATTCAATGAACAGATGTTGGCAAAAAGTTAGAGGGATTGTTAGAAAAACATCAGTAGTTTTTGCTTCACTAAGTGCAATACTGATAACCTCTATTGATAGTATTCTCTGTAATAAAACAAATCTTAGAGAGTTTAGCAGATTTAGAATCTAAAATAGTAAGGTGGAACTATCTTTTTAGTGAAGCAAGTGTGCGAAATTAGGCTTTTTGTAGAGAGACAATTAGTTTGTTATTTAATTTCGCACATATTTATTAATAAATACTAGTTCAAAATCTGAAATTTACAATAAATAATTCTTTAAAATTATTTTATAACACTGTAATAATTTTCCTTCCTCTAATTATTTTTATTATTTCCACAAGAAACATAGGAGTCAGGCTATAATATTTAAAACTCTATTTTTATAAAAATATTGTAAACAACAGAAATCTATAAATATTTCTACTTGAAATATAGGTTATGCAAGAGAAACTTAAGAAGTACTTTTTTAATTATATAAACAAAGAAAG
>QMZY01000209.1 GCA_003663415.1 Candidatus Aenigmatarchaeota archaeon | reverse complement strand
TGGGAGCTACAGATCCAGCCTTAGCAGAACCAGGCACTCTTCGGCACAGCTACGGCTTTTCGATCGAAAGAAACGCCGTTCATGGCTCAGATAGCCCGCAAACAGCTGAATGGGAAATAAATTATTTCTTCCCTGATTATAAATAAACTCCCCTCGACTATTAGAGACAAAACCAAAAGATTCTTAATCCAAAAATTTATTTACCTGAATAATTCATAAAAAAAGCTGTTTCCTTTCATAACGTATTGATATATAATACGTTAGGACAAAAAAAACAAGGAAACAGCCATGAAAGATTGTACCAAACAATTGCTCCTTTTTAAAGGTATTTCTGGAAAAAAAATTGAAGCTGATTTCAACGGCGGAGAGGTCAGCTCCGATGCTGGAGTGCTTTTCCTGCGGGAGGTTGAAGAGCGGATAGGTTTGATCAGTAAAATGGCTGATTCCTTGAGAGACCGGCGTCATCCCGGTTATGTCAAACACCAGCTTCTCGAGCTTTTCCGGCAGAGGATTTTCCAGATTGCCTGCGGTTATGAGGATGGCAACGACAGTAATGAGCTGCGAGAAGACCCAATAATGAAAATAGCCTGCGAAAGGCTGCCTGAGGAAGAGCCTTTGGCCAGTCAGCCGACCATTAGCCGGTTTGAGAACAGTCTTTCCCGGACAGATCTTTACCGGATAGCCCAGGTGTTTTTGGATATTTTTATTGAATCGTATGAGGAACCTCCAGAAGCGATCATTCTGGATATAGATGATACCGATGATCTGACCTATGGCCATCAGCAGTTGAGTCTTTTCAATGCCTATCATGGTGACTACTGCTATCTGCCCATCCACATCTATGAAGGGCAAAACGGCCGACTGATAACCACCGTGTTGCGGCCGGGAAAGCGCCCTACAGGCAGGCAGATCGTCTCTATCCTCAAACGAGTGGTTAAGAGAATCAGACAAGCTTGGCCTGAGGTCGGCCTCATGTTGCGTGGAGATGCCTATTACTCTTGTCCTGAGGTTTTTGACTTTTGTGAGGAAAACGACATGAAATATGTTCTGGGGTTTAAGGCTCTCTCGCCTCTTCTCAGACAAGTCAAGCCCCTTCTCCAGGAGACGGCCCTGAGGTTTAAGCAGGAGAAGCAACCTGTGAGAACGTTCATCGAGACTCTCTATAAAGCCCAGTCCTGGAAGAAGGCCCGCCGAGTCATCGCCAAGGTCGAGGCCAACGCTGTCGGGGTGAACACCCGTTTTATCATCACTAACCTGGAGCACTGGAACCGCCGCTTCATCTATCAGAGGGTCTATTGCGGTCGGGGGACGATGGAACTTATGATCAAGGAACACAAGAATCATCTGCTGTCTGACCGTACTTCTTGCCCCAGCTTTTCGGCCAACCAGTTTCGGCTTTTTCTCCATTCGGCCGCCTATGTGCTTCTCCATACTTTCCGAGCCCTGCATTTAAAAGGAACAGTGTGGAGCTCGGCCCAGTTCAATACCATACGTCTGAAAATCATTAAAATCGGGGCTCGGATAAGACAACTCTCGCGGAAAATCAGGATTCATCTGCCCACCTCTTTTCCCTGGAAAGGAGAACTACAGAAAATCTGGCTCTCCTGCTGTGGAGCAGGATATACGTAATAACTAGGGGAAAAGTTATTTACCAGAGAATATGTAAAAACCACAGGAAAAAGTCTGTCTTTATGAGGAAAAATCATCATAATTATGCAAAACACATTACTTTCAGGCCAGCCTTAACATCAAATCCACTCATATGTTTTGTTTTTTGGCTGCTCTTGAATCAAAATTTTTTCCCTTTCACAATTTATGAATAAATCAGGTTAATAAAACTTTTTTAATTCCTTTAATGAGACTTATATTCATGAAAAAAGGTTATCAGAATTTTAAATATCGATCAAGAGTCGGCTCGCTGTTTAAGTTTTTGGGGTGACCATTAAAGCTGGGGAAAACCAAAGCAGCCTCCCCCTCTAGCGTAATTTCTATTAAAAACAGCCACCGCTTACTTCCAGAGAAAACAATAATT
>QMZY01000208.1 GCA_003663415.1 Candidatus Aenigmatarchaeota archaeon | reverse complement strand
TTGGTGGTTATTTCTGGTTGTTTGGTTGGCGCATCAAGAATCCCGAATGTTTTGCTGAAACATGGAGTTGCTTTTGTTTTAGCTCCTGTTCGTACAGTTTATTTTGAATCTGCTGGATGGTTCATAACAAGGTTCTTTCAAGAAGCAACAAATAATGTTACTCTTGGGGAGGCTTTAAGAAGAGGTATTAAGGATACTAGTGATGTTTATTCCGAGAGTTTTTTGAGCCAGTCGGACTGGTCTCTTGTATACATTCTATTCGGCGATCCTCTAGCAAGTTTGTATTCAAATAGTTGGAAAGAACCGTTACCCGCTGAAACAGGAAATGTAATTGCCGATGGACATATACCAGGTTATGGTTTACATGAAATTGCTGTAATCTCATTAAATGGATACCTTATGGACGATTTGAACAAGATTTATTCGGTCGGTCCATTTAAAATTTTAAATATATCTGAAATTAGTATAGATGACATTTTTGAACAAATTCATTTGTTCAAAGCGATAATATTTGAGAGTGGTACTCTGGATATTCTTAGTGATGATTTAGAGGCTTATAAATCAGTGTTAGAAAGTTACATTAAAGATGGTGGCATAGTTATAGTTTTAGGAGTTGAGAGTCAATCGCTCGAGTGGCTTCCATTGAAAATAGAGTCAAGTGTTTCTAAGCACGGTTCAACAATAAGGTTATCATCTATATATCATCCATTACTAGTTACTCCGAATACTTTGAATGAAAACATGAAATATTATGGTATTTTTGTAACGTTTGATCCTAGATACTTTATACTCGCAACCAATGAAGAAGGTCGACCAGTATGGTTAGCTGCAAGTTATTACTTTGGAAAAGTAACTGTTTTAACTATGAAACCTGACATCAATAATAACACTGCTTTAATTCGGAACCTAATTGCATGGAGAACCGTTCTTCCACTTTTCATCGAAGACGCGCATCTTTCTAACTCCTTGGTTTTGGAAGGAAAAAAGGTGACATTGTCTTTGAAGTTAACTGACCGATATTTACGTGAAATATCCGATGCAGATGTCAAAATTTATATAGGCTCTAAGACTATCGAAGCCACTTCCATGAGTAATGGTTCATATACCGCAACGATAGACACTAGCGATCTTGGGGGAAATATACAAATAATTGTCAAGGCGTTTAGAGAGGGGTATGACCCTGTATCTGCTGTTTTAACATTAAGAGTTATTACGTACATTCACTTAGCATTAACGTTTACCGTCTTAATTCTATTTATCGTTGTAATCTTCGTATTAAGAAAACGTAAAAGAAAGAGAAATCTAACAACAAAGATCGAATTGACTAGAAAGACTACAACTGAAACAAAACCAAAGTATGAAGCGCATGTTTATGTTTGTCCATTCTGTCAAAGCCGTCTCAACGGTCCTTATGCATATTGTCCCTATTGCGGTTCTTATACGGGTTTTAAGGAAAAATAGTGATAAAAGTAGTATAATTTATTAATATTTGCCTAATAGTATTGAGTAAGGGAGTAAAAATGAGTTCAGGAAAGATAATACCAACTATATGGTTAATTTACTTTTTGTTTGCACTAATAAACCATTATGTAGGGTCTTTGCAACTTGTAACACCAGAAATTGAGAAGATCATGTGGATTACAGCTGTTGTGTCTTTTCCGATATTTGCAATTTCGTTAATAAAGCTGTTTGAAAAAGAGGGGGAGAAAGAGGCTGTTGTAGTTACTGAGAAACCTCTTGATTTAGTAATGCCTGAACTTGATGTTTCGGATGAGAGTATTGAGGTTGTTAACGCTCTACGTAGGGAATATGAGCAAAAAATTCTGCAGCTTCAAGAGAGAATAAAGGAATTAGAAGAAAAATTAAAATATTACGAATCGCAAAAACCAGGTGTTGCTATGCCTCAAGTAACACCCATAAGACCTGAATCCGCGCAGCCTTTAATTAAGGATGAATGAATGCTTACAGATTTAAGAACTGAACAATTAGCAATAAAAGAATTTTTAACTAGCTTAGACGACCAATTTGAAGC
>QMZY01000207.1 GCA_003663415.1 Candidatus Aenigmatarchaeota archaeon | reverse complement strand
TTTTTGATGTGTAGTATATCATGCTGAAGAAAATTGCATACCATAATTTGAAAAGAGCTTGTCTTACTCGGTTTATTAGTGGCGGTAGATCCCAGAAAAGACCGATTTTCTGTGGGATTAATGGCCAGAATATTGCGACGCCCACCATATACGGTAAGTCAAGCAATATATGGAGCATTACACCTGTACTTATGCCTAAAGTAATGGATTTAGCTTTAGTGCTGCGTAAACCTAGAATAAGCCCTAATATAATTAATGTGATTACGAAGAATATGCTGTGGGTCGCGGTTCTATGGAATGTTTCATGTATTTCTGCTAGTTTTTCTGTGCTTAAATCTCCCAAAGCTAGCCATATGAGAAGGGATATGAAAGGGTCGTAGTCTGGTAAGAAACCTCTGACGATAAATCCGTAGAAGAAGTCGTTAGATAATGTTCTTTTAATATTTTCGGTTTTCTTTGAAATTTTAGCTATAAGGTAATGTAATATGCCGTGTAGTCCTGTGGCGGACATTTAAACCATGCCTGAAATTTGTTTTATTAATTTATATACTGTTTCCATTGTTTATTAATCCAATGTTCTATTCCTTTTTGTTTAATTTCTATGAGGTTTTCTATGCAGTGGAATTTTATGACTCCTGGATTGCTTTTAAGTAGGTTGCATGGAAACCGCGGACATTCGTTGCAGAGGTCGAATCCTTTGCTTGAGCAACATTGCCTGATTTGACATCTGTCTTCTTCAGGTTTTTCTTTGATTTCCGCCTTGCATCCGGAGCATATTCCAGAGTTTGCAAGGATTTTTAAGCCAAGTTTAAAGTTTTCCACGTCTACTTTTCCTTCGAGAAGTTTTCTAAATCCGTACGTTTCTACCATGTTTAGAACTGCTTGAAAACTTCTCCTTATTTTACCTGTAAACCAGTCACAGGTATGGCAGTAAGATCCGCAAAACGACACATATCTTTTTTCTCTTCATCATAATTCATTTTGACTCCTCCCTTACACAATTTTCCATTATTAATATTTAAATTGATTCACTTAAGCTCAATTAAGACCTAATTTAGTTGTAGGTGTGAAGGGTCGCTTTTGTCTTTACGGAAAATTTGACTGTAAATTTATTTTTAGGTCTTAGAAGGGAAGACGTAAAAGCGAGGATACTAACAATTTTATTTTGCCATTGTTATTTTTAGAGTTAGGAACCAGTTTACGTGAAGTATCTAAATCCAGAGTAGGCCCATTATAAGGCCACCAGGCCCGGATCCACTTTCACCTGCGAAGAAGGCTTCAAATATTGCGCCTAATACGTAGGTTGTTATGATTGTCTGTTTGCTTGGACCGAATTTTCTAAATGTGAACCAAGCGGCTAGAAACATTACTATGAATATTGGGAGGTCGTTGAATATGTGGTATTGCATATGTTGTTGTAGGAATCCTGGTTCTAAGAGTCTGTGCACGTTAAAGCAAGCTTCGAAGACTATGATGTAGATTAGTGTTAACGGTACGAATAGAAGTGTTTTTAGGCTTTTACTTGTACGTAGCTGTTTTAGTGAGACGTTTCTTGCTATGCTGGTTGTGCCTACGATGTATGTTATGGGAACTAGGGCGTAGAGTTTAGCTGGAAAAGGAAGATTCCAAAAAATTGCTATTGATAAAATACTAAGTGCTACTGGAATCGCAAACCATGCAAGTGTTTCCTTCATGTCTAAATTTTTAGCGGTCTTGACATTTAAGTTTCTTGGTTTTCGTTGAGTGTTAATGTAACGGATTGGTGAGTTGATGTTGAGATCTATTTCATAAATATTGTGTTTATGTTTGTCTTTCCAATTTCTTTTGTTTTTCGTTGATTTCTTTTAGGTTTTTGCCCCAGTAGATTTCTACAGTGTCTGGGTCGTCTTCAAGTGCTCTTAGATGTACAGCTATTTCTTTTCCGCAGTGTGGGCAGTTAAAATAGATTACTTCCCCTACTGCGCTTTGTATATGATGTATTTGGACTAGTTCAAAAAGTTTTTCACTCATGTACGCTCCTCCCTTAGGGCTAGTTTCAAACCTA
>QMZY01000206.1 GCA_003663415.1 Candidatus Aenigmatarchaeota archaeon | reverse complement strand
CACTCACTGTGTATGGCTGCTTAACAAACACAGGCGAAATATCAAAACTGTCAAAATCTACACCAAACGCTCCTGTTTTTCCTGTCGGGTTCTTGGCATAGGTTGCATTCATAAGCTGTGTTGCATACCCTACGGGGTTTGTTAGGAGCGTGAAAGCATTATGGAAGGTTGAGAAAATATTTGAGAAAACCGTAGAAAACGGTTTTAGAAGGGGTTGTACATTGTTATAGACATTTGGCCACCATGGTCCGAAGAAGGCAGAACCTACTTCCTGTGTTCCGGAACCAAAAGCGAAAAGGAAGAAGGAAACTCCTATGACCAGTGGTCCTATGCTTTGTCTCGCATTAGTATCACCAGAAACTCCTACGAGAAAGGAAATTATCCAAACAGTAAGAAAAATAAGAGCAGAAGTGTTCCATTCCCACGGCCAGAATCCTCCCAAATCAAGTTCAAGTCCTTTACCAAAAGCCAAGACAAGAATAGCAATCATACTTATTAAAAATATAACAGTGTTTGGGTCATTGTTTTTTTTGGTGTTTAGAGGGACAGGAATGTAAAAAAGAAAAGCAAAAGCCAGCAAAGCCAGAAAAAATGAATGAAATATATAATAAAATAGAAAGGCTATAAACAGACCGAAAAATGATCTTAACCAACCTTCCCTGTAAACAGATCTTAGCAGATTTTCTCTAAAGGACATCTCTCCGTTTGTCATATTATTCCACCATATAATAGGATATTAAAGCTGTTATAATTGCCAAGGGTTTCATAAGAGGTGCTTGAGCAAAAGCTAAAGTAAAAAGAATGAAACCACTGAGCTTGAAAATATACTTGCCTGCCCGTTTTTTTTGATAATTTATGATTTCTTTTGTTTTTTTATCTTCTATTAACTTGGCTATAGCCATTTCAGCGTCTACTTGAGCTTTCAAATCCTCGGCTGTTATCTCTCCTTTTTGGTGTTGTTTTTCTAGTTCTATTATTTTCTTTTTTATAGGGTTTAGCTCATCTCTTGGTTCAGGAAGAATAACATAAACAGCCCAAGATGCAAATGCTCCAACAAACCAGGGATTTCCTAAAATTGAAGATATAAGGATTCCTATTATGAAGAGGAGAATCGTCCCCAGCACCTTTTCTAAATGAAAAAATGTATGCTGCCACAAGGAAACTTTTTTTCCTTTTAACCTTTCTCTGATTTTCAGTTCCCTCTCTTTAAGTTTTTCTGTTTCTTCTTTTCCAAAGTATTTTTCATATTTTTCCAAAAGTTTTCTTCTCTCTTTTAATATACTGTTTATATACTCTTCTTTTTGTTTAGGTTCAAGATCTTTAATTTCTTTTATATTAAATTGTTCTTTTACCCTTTTCAATATCCCTTTCAATTCATCTTCATATTTTTCTTTTGCTTCAAGATATTCCTCTGTTTGTTTTAGGTCCCATAAAAAATTCCTAATATCTTCCTTTTCTAAGTAGCTCTTTAAAAAAGCCCATTTTTTTTCGTAATTTGATCTTAAAAAAGCATCTACATCATTCGGACTTACAGGTATTTTGTATTTTCCAAAAACCTCCATTACTTTCCTTGTCTTTCTCTGTCTTCGGGCTTCTTCTATTTTCCTTTTTCTTATACTTTCTCTGTTTTCTTCAATTTTAGTCTTATAAACATCATCAAGAGCTCTTTCTATAAAAACTTCTGGGAAACCCGGTTCACCCAACTCAGCATATCGTTGTTTAATATATTCCTTTGCTTGATCTCTATTATATCCTTGCTCTTTTGCATATTCTATCAAACTCTTAAGATTAAATATATTTGTTAGCTCTCTGTGTGCTTTTTGTTCTTCTATTTGTTGATGAAATTCTTCTGGTATATGTTTTTTTTTTATAAAAATCCTTTTTAAAAACCCAAAAACCTTCAATTTACCCACCTTCACTTTGTTTCTATTTTAATATTTATCAGAAATCAAATAAATATGTGAAAGCCTTTTGTTTTAAGCTCTTGCTCCAATTGCAGTGAAAATATACCCAAGATACAAAACATAGAGCAAAATCAATGCAAAT
>QMZY01000205.1 GCA_003663415.1 Candidatus Aenigmatarchaeota archaeon | reverse complement strand
TTTGGTTCCAGACAAAGAGAAGGATATTCTTCCTGCCATAGTCATGGAAAGGCACCGTTTCACAGGAAACACGGGTAAAGGTTTTGTGAAAGGATTCCAGATAAAAGGTGCGTTAGCCTCGACTGTTGCGCATGACTCCCACAACATTGTATGCGTTGGCTCAAACTACCAAGATATGAAAGCAGCAATAGAAAAAATAAAGGAAATAGGCGGTGGCTTGGTATACACCAATAACGGTAAAACAGAATGTTTGGAACTCCGGATTTCCGGTCTCATGTCAGACCAATCTGCTGAAGAAATTTCTGAAAAACTCAAATCCCTTCATACTCTTGTAAGGGAATCCGGTTGTCCTTTAGAATCCCCGTTTATGGTTCTTGCTTTTTTGGCTTTGCCTGTTATTCCAAAACTAAAAATAACAGATAAGGGTCTTGTGGATGTAGAGAAATTCCAAATAATAAATCCAATTGCTGAATAAATCTAAGAACGGTGTATTAGATATCTCTCAAACAAATCCAACCAATCAAGCATAAGCCTTGTTATCAAAAAATTATTCTTTATATGCTCTTTTCCTTTCATGCCAAACTCTTTCCTGAGCTTTTCATCATCCAAAAGCCTTAAAACACTTTTTACAAATCCCTTTATATCCTTCGGATTATGTAAATATCCGTTCACAGAGTCTATAACCTGCAAAGGAATTCCACCAACCCCTGAAGCCACAACAGGCGTTCCTTTATAGAGCGCCTCGGCAACTGTAAGGCCAAAACCCTCTCTTTTTGATTTCTGGAGAACAACAGAAGAGGCCCTCTGAACGCAATTAACCAGTATATCATTCTCAACCAAAAGAAGCTTAATATCCCTCTTGTATTTGCTTTTCTCAGCTTTCATTTCTATTTTCCTGAATATTTTCTGACCTTCAGGATCATCATGCGCAAACGTTCCAAGCAAAACCAGCTGACAATCTCTTTTCTTTCTAACTGTTTCAAAAATCTTTATCACTCCGAGAAAACCTTTCCATTTATCAAACCTTGATATCTGTGAAATGATTGGCTTGTCCCTTGTTATTTCATGTTTGTCAAGGTATTTGTTAATTACACTTGGAGGAAGCCTTTTGTTTTTCGGTGATAAAGGGTCTATAGCAGGATGAATAATGCTTTGCGGAACATCCAAATCATCCCTTTTAAACTCCTTTTTTGAAACAACAAAATGGTCATACTTTTCTATAAAACCCCTCAAATAATTCCATACATCAGGATTCGGATTTGACAAATCAACGTGACACCTGAATATCCAGGGCTGTTTTTTCTTGTAAAACTCTATTAAAGGAAGCGGTTGCGGGTCATGAACAACAACAAGGTCGTGGTTTATATGAGTGAATTTTGAAAACCTTTCGTTTGTTTCAAGGTATATTTTTTTCTTTCTTCTCGAAAGGTTCATTTTCTCGCCTTGAAGAGCATTGTGAAATCTTTTTGTGATTGCGAAAAAATCAGGCGTCCCGTGCAAAATTCTCCAGCCAAAATCTATACCAATTTGATTGAAAAGAAATATCACACTATTAAGCATTTCTGCAACACCACCGCCCTGATAGGTTGAACTGATACAAACTATGTGCTTTTTTTTGATTTTTTCTGCTTTGGAATGAATCTCATTTATTACTTCCTTTCCCACAACTTTCCTGTAATCCTTCAGGTTTCTGTCCATAGTCTTTTTTATTGCTTTAAGGGGTATTTAAATTTTTTTGGCTGGTTTAAGGTTTTTGACCGTTTTCTGATAAAACACAGCAGCGTTTGAAAGCGGTTTTTCACCTTCTTGTTATAATATTGTTTTGTTTCCTTTATCTTTTTTCACATATCCTGACCTGTTAATCAGATGCAAAACCCTTCACGCAGAATTAAAAAACCAACCCTGAAAGCATTCATACAGGGTCAAGCGGTTATGTTTCCCGGCAAAAATGCAAAGGCGCGTTTCATCACAGTTAAGGCCCTCTGTTTAGGACTTTCCAATTCTGTCGGTTGACAGAATAAGGCGCGCAAAACTCGCTTGAACAGAGGC
>QMZY01000204.1 GCA_003663415.1 Candidatus Aenigmatarchaeota archaeon | reverse complement strand
GGTTTTCCATTCAAATTAATTATCCCTTTTCGTCCACTCATTATTTGTAAAATTATCTCCGGTAGACTTTCATAGCTATCTGGCCCAAGTATAGCTGCATAATCTGGTAAAGTTTCTTTAATTTTTTCTAAATTTATCTTTGGTAAGCATCCTGCAACAATAATTGGTTTTGAAAGTTTCCTTAATTCCCTTAATCGTTTCAAAATTTTAAACTCCGTTGGAGCCTTTACACCACACGTATTAACAATTACTATAGTTGCATCATCTACGCTATCAACTACCCTTATGCCCCTTTTTGTTAGTATTCCAAGTATGACTTCTGTATCCGCCTTGTTGAGTGCGCATCCATATGTTTCTACATAGATTTTCATGTTTAAGTGGTTACAATAGACGTCGAAATTTCTCTGACTTACCATTTCTATATCACATCTAATCTGTCTGCCATAAAAATTCGCTTGTTAATATATAGAGTACAGATTCTAGAGCAAATAACTCTTATAAACCTTTAAAAATCTTTCTTACAGTTGTCGTCCTAGATAATTTTATTGAAGGTAAAATGTCAAGAGAAGAAACCTAAACACAAGACTATTTAGGTCGATATTTTATGGTATTATTGAATATGTTTTTAAAATTTCTAAGCTTCTTTTAGGAAGAGTCAAACCTTCCTCGTTTATTAAATGTTCAAACGTCTTTATCTTTTCTTTGAAACTCAAGGAGTCTATTTGCACAACTAGATTGTCGCTTCCACATTTGGGACATTTTCCACTAAGAGGAGGTCGACGGAAAGAACTTTTACAATTCATACAAATAAGAGGCTGAGTTAAAAATATTGAGAAGAGCTTGTATATTTCAACGTCTAAAGCATTTTCAAGGAGTTGTTTAGGGTCTATCTCGCTAAAACAGTGAGGGCAGAACCTTTTTTCAGCATCTTTAAAACTCAAAGTATTTTTGCAATGGGGGCAAACTACTTCTTCTAGTATTGCTTTGGAAGTTGATGTACTTTCTACCGGTTTAACTTCCGCTTTTTCTTCAAAACCTACAAATTTTGTTAATTCTCGCTGTTTTCCAATCGTTAAAAGCTCTTGTCTCGTAATTCCTAGCGGCTTAAGAATTCGCTCAATAGGTGGTAGAAGTTGTTTTTCAATGTAGTAGTTTGCATCGATTTCTAAATTATTCTCCTGAACATATTTTGGGTCTTCTGCTCTCTCTGCTATTAGCCCTTTTCCTTTTACTATGACGAATGGAATTCTTTCACCTATAGTTGGCGCAGAGCCAGGAGATCTTTTAGCAAGTTTTAGGGCAAGATAAGCGTGGGGTTGTTTTGCTTTATAAGCTTTTGGTGATTTTGAAAGAGTTCTAGTCATTATTAATTTTTCGATGGGGATTTTACCTTGTTTAAGCTTTTGAAGAACATCTCTAACATAATTAACTACAAGATTTACGTCCGGCTGTTTCAATAACATATTTATTACCTTTTCTACAACTTCGCCAACTAAATCACACCATTCTCTCCTAACAGTTTCTATTCCTTTCGTATCTATTTTATCCTTCCATTCCCCGTTTTGAGTTTTTTCAAACATCCACCCTGCATATCTCTTTTTGCTTAACAACAGAAATGATCTGTATATTTTCTCGAATTCTAAAAGCATCGGCTGGGGAAGTAGTCTAGAAATTTCTTTTGAAATTCTCTCACCAATTTCCGCCGCTTCTTCAAGGCTTGAAGTATTAATCTTAATAAGGACACTATCCGTATCACCGTAAATAGTTTCAAGACCATATTTCTCCTCTATAATTTTCCTAGTAAATTCAATAGTATACCTTCCCAATGCTGTTATCGCATTAGCTACATCAAGCGAATAAACACGTGCCCTAAGATAACCAGTATAACCATAGAAACTATTCATCATTATTTTCAAAGCCAATTGCTTCGCATCCAATTGCCGCTTCTTCTCCGGATCTTCCTCAGCCTTCATAGCTTTTTTAACAGCAACACGGAAATTCATAAGATCCTTCAAAATCTCTGGAAGCAAACCTTCCTTTATATCCTTTGT
>QMZY01000203.1 GCA_003663415.1 Candidatus Aenigmatarchaeota archaeon | reverse complement strand
GGTTGAGAATCACCTTTCTTGCCGATGTGGAAGAACCCGTTTTTTGCTTCGAACTTTATCGGCTGGTATTTGCCGTCCGAAAGCTTCTCAACGACAATGTCAAGACTGCTGTTAGCTCCAGTGCTGCCTCGTGGCACTATTGTAAGCTCTGCAAACGTCACATTCCCGCTCCGCCCTCCGCCAATGTTGAAAGCGGTCATCTTCACCCTGCCTTGGTCCGCAAACTCAATATTTGGAGTGAAGGTCTGAAAATCACTATTTCCTGCAGCGGTTACTACGATTACCGAGGGGTCATAAGAGAGATTTATCGTCGCCGACGCTACATCTTCGACTGCGTTTATCATTATTGGAACTGTAACATTAACCTCAGAATATATCCCCTCTATCGTAATTGTAGTTGCAGAAGCCGGAGGAAACATAAGTGCAACCGCTCCAACAAAACAAATTATCCCCAATCCCTGAATCCCCTTTGTCCTCTTTTCTCTTTCTACTTTCATTTTGTCCCTTTAGTCAGACTCCTAATATTATTGTAGGTAGTCGATCTTTATAAACTTTTCCATTTTTGTCTACGAACTGCTCACAAGTAATTGCCCCATTCGCTACTTCTAGTCTACCCGTATGCCAAATCTTGGGGTAAGAGCCTGTTAGAATGGAGTAATTGTATTCTTCGCCCGCGTGTAATGTGAAATTTTCCTCGAAGTAGATATTGCGCCAATCCCCCTCCCCCGCCCTTCCCCTCTCCTTCCCCTTCTCTCCTTGCGCTCTAGCGCAGTAGCCCGCCCATCTCGCGCTTACATTCCAACCAGTACTGTTCCATATTCGCACATATTCCGAATGCCCTCCCGTGCCGGGGCAGGGGAAAGTGTAAAGCCTGCGTACTTTAATTGTTTTATTTGGAGAGATTGTGCCGTTGTGCGTGCCGGCGATGCTTGGATACGGATTTTCCGGCGTGCCTGTGTCAAAAGAAGCAAGCACTTCGTTAGAATAAAGTCCTTCGAGTGTTGCGTTTAATCTCCCGTCGCTCGCCTCAAACTTGTAGGTGTGTCTCCCAACACCCAATTCAGACCCCGTAAGTTCGTGTTCGTAACGAACCCCTTTTGTGTAGTTCCTCTCGCTCTCCTCTTCTCCTTCCACTACACTCATTTCAAAGAGCGAAGAATTGTCAATTATCAAGTGAATAAACGACGGAGGGTCGTTGTCAAGATCTTTATAAGAGACTTTGTAAGTGAAGGAGGTGTCAAAATAGCCTGCACCCGGCTCTACTGTCCCGTTCTCGAGAAGAGGAGCATTGTTTTCGTCAATTATCCTGAAAGTCCCGTTCTTCACTTCGTGCTGTATCGAAACGCCCAGATCATTATTCAACTCTATAACTTCAAGGTTCAAGGGGCTGACCTCTCCCTGCTCTCCTACCGCTTGGAACTCGATGTCTGCGACTTTGACATCGCCAACGAGTCCGGCCGCTGCCATCTGAAAACCAATAACTTTTGTGAAGCCCACGGTGTTGTTGATGTTAGAGGTGCTAAGTTCAAAGCTGCTGTTCTTCACTGCGAGAACATTTACCACTCCAGGATTGTAAGTAAGATTTATTCTTGATGCACTTACACCTGCCTCGCTTACATTTGTTATCATTATCGGCAGCACAACACTGGAATTAAGAGTCGTATTAATGCTTTTGATGAAGACCGTTGTGGTTGCAGACTGGGAGGTAGCAGAGGCTGTAGCAGAGGCTGTAGCAGAGGCTGTAGCAGGAATATCTGCAAGTGCCACTACTGTAACAGCGAGAGAGAAAATACACAGTCCAAGTAGAAGAATCTTTTTCGCTTTCACCTTTTTTTTAGAGTTTGTTCTAATAGTTTAAAGACTTTCACTTTGTCAGCTGTTTAGGTTACAACTGTTGCCAAAAAAAACTCCTTTTTATACTCATTTTTTAAACTCTTTTAAAAAAGCGAGATGAAAGAGAAGAAGAAGAGAGTTTTTGTTTCTTGGAGCGGAGGAAAGGAGAGCTGTTTGGCGTGCTACAAAGCGTTGAAATCTGGTTTTAAGGTCACTCGTC
>QMZY01000202.1 GCA_003663415.1 Candidatus Aenigmatarchaeota archaeon | reverse complement strand
TTCTTTTTTCTTTGAATTAAACTGATTTATGACCAAAGGTGGTGATAACAAGTGACAAAGGGCATAAAATTTTAGATAAGATCAAATTATATGGAGCCGTTGGACGGAATCGAACCGTCGACCTTGTGCTTACCATGCACACGCTCTAACCAACTGAGCTACAACGGCATCTTTTTAAATTTTAAACCATAAGTTACAATTCCTGTATCCTTTTCCTAAACTCAGCCAGCTTTTGATTGTCAGGGTTAATGTTTTTCAATTTATTAAAGGCGTCTAAAGCCAATATTTTATTTTTATTTATTATAGCAGCTTCAATTAAGAAATCAAGATATTTAGGATTATTAGGTTCTAGTTCAGACGCTCTCCTGACAGCTGTTAATGCCCTGCCGGGTTTATCAAGTTTATAATAGGCGGCTGCCAAGTCTAAGTAATATTCTGGATTTTTTTTAGCTAACTCAATTGATTTTTGATAGTTGTTTTTTGCTTGCTCCCAGTTGCCTTGTTGGGCAGCTATGTCGCCTAAGCCGCTGAATGCCCGATCACTCTGGCTGTTAATTTTTAAAATATGCTCGTAAAGCTCTTTGGCGTGCTCAAAGTCTTTTTGTTTTAGGTAGATTTTAGCTAATCCTAAGTAAGCGGGAATATTTAAGGGATCAAGGGCTACTATTTCAATATATGTTTTTTCCGCTTCACTATAGTTTTCCTGTTTTATTAAGTCTTCTGCGTCTGTTAATTTCTCTTTTATTCTTTCTTCCCTTTCAAATTGCGAAAGGCGAGCCATTTTTTTTGCCCTTTGCTCTTCTTTATATTTTTTTTCTAAATCAACAGTTTTTTGGTAAGCTTTTTTTATAAAACTAAAAAATTTTTGCCAAGCTGGCGAATGAAAAAAGTTAATTACAAAACCAAATCTTCTTTTAAATCTTTTTTCCAAGAGAGCCGCTTTGACCTCTGCCTGTTTTTCAGCTTGAAGTTCGTGGATATTAATATTGGCTAATAAAGGAAACTTGCGCCCTACTGTTAGGCCGATAAGTATTAAGCAAATTATGATGATAGCTAGAAGGATTATGGTAAACATTTTTTAACTAATATCTAATTATATTTATTTTATATTTATTTCTTATTTTTCTTTTGGGGCTTTTCTTGTTTTTTTGGCGTTTATGATTTTCCAGGACGGCATTAGAGATTAGGATCGATTAGTCGACCCGAAGATTTCTACTTTCTCTTCCACTGCTTTTTGCACAGCTGCCATAGGCGGAGTCAGTATTTTTCTAGGATCTATCTCATGAACATTGCTCATTAATGTTTCGCGCAAGGATCGGCTGAATTCTTGCCTCAGACTTGTGTCAATGTTTATAACAACCACCACGTTTTTAATTGCTTCTTTAATATCTTCATTAGAAACACCAGAAGCGCCGTGTAAAACCAAGGGCACTTTTGTTTTCTCGTGAATTTTTTTTAATCTTTCCTGGTCTATTTTTTCTTTACCCGGAAAAAGTCCATGCATAGCGCCAACAGAAGGTGCTAAGGTATTGATTTCTGTCTGTTTAATGAATTTCTCTGCTTGTTCAGGATCGGTCATGTACCTTTCAGTATCTTTTTCAGTTAAACCAGCGTCTACATCTTTTTGGCCCAGTATATTTCCTAACTCTCCTTGCGCCCAACATTTGTGTTTATGAGCATAATGAGTGGCTTGTTTTGTTAAAGCCACGTTTTCATCATAAGGCAGATCAGAAGCATCAATGTGAATTGAAGAGAAGCCGGCGCTAATGCATTCTGCTACTGAGCGGAAACTTTTACCATGATCCAAATGTAAAGCTACTGGAATTTTAACCGCTTCATTTTTGGCAATTGTCTTCACAATATGGGTGATGGGTTTTAAGCCAGCATATTGGATCGTGGTTTCTGAAACTTGAATGATAACTGGGGAGTTTTTATTCATTGCGCCTTTAACAATGGCTAAAGTTGTTTCTAAATTAAAAGTATTAAAGGCTGCTACAGCATAACCTTCTTTTTGAGCTTTAGAAATGATGTCTTTGATGTGAACTAACATAAATTAATAA
>QMZY01000201.1 GCA_003663415.1 Candidatus Aenigmatarchaeota archaeon | reverse complement strand
TTCGTATAACAAGTCGTTACCTCGGCGTTCGAATATCTTATGCGGTTTTTCTTTTATAAACACAATAAGGTTACCGGGGCGTCCACCGGCGACTCCGGCGTTTCCTTTGTCCCGAATAACAAGATAATTGCCGTCGCTTGCCCCTTTCGGGATTTTCACCTCGATTCTATCCGTTTTATCGACGCGGCCTTCACCGGAGCATTTACCACAACGCGCAGTAGTTATTCTACCCGTCCCGTGACATTCCGGGCAGGTTGTAATAGTTGAAAACGTGCCGAGCAGAGTAGCTCTGGTGGTGCTTTTTTGTCCTCTGCCGTTACACGTTGGGCACACAATTTCTTTCGCATCGGCTGGTATGCCGGTTCCTCCGCATTCCGGGCAAGGGGCTTTTCGTGACATTTCGATTTTTTTCGTTACACCCGTAAAAAGCTCTTCGAGAGTCAATTCGATAGAAATCCGCAGGTCTTCCCCGGGCCGTGTGCCTGTTCTTCGACCATAACGGGAAGGCCCTCCGAAAAACGAGGTCATATCATCTACCGCTTCCATAAAGGTCCTCATCGCCTCCGAGATATCGAAATTCCCGAATCCTGGGAAACCTATATCTCTACCGGTTGTCCCGAATGTATCGTATTGCCGGCGCTTCTGGGGGTCGGACAGAATAGAATAAGCCTCGGAAAGCTCTTTGAAACGGCGTTCGGCGTCCGGGTCGTTCGGGTTTGCGTCCGGATGGCATTCCTTGGCCCTTTTGCGATACGCTCGTTTAATCTCCTCCATCGAGGTATCGGGTGAGACACCGAGTATTTCGTAAAGGTCCTTCGGCATTATTCGTCTTCTTCGGACTTAGGCGCGGAAACCACAACCCGTGCCGGCCTGATAAGCCTATCACCCTTGCGATACCCTTTCCGGACAACGTCGAGAACCCGACCTTCCTCTTTGTCACAAGGAACAACGCTAACTGCTTCGTGAACGTTCGGGTCGAAACATTCTCCCTCGGGACATATCGATTCGATATTTTCAGAAGCGAGCATATCGAGCATCTGGCTATATATAAGCTCGACGCCCTCGATAACTCCGTCCGGGTCGAGCGGTTTTTCGCTGGATTCGATAGCGCGTTCGAAATTATCCAGAATATCGAGTATTTTCAGTATGAGTGCATCATGGGCGGCGTCTACCATTTCCCCGAAAATACGCTTCTGCCGCTTTTTATAATTATCGAATTCCGCAGCGATGCGCAGGTATCTATCCTCCAATTCGGCGTTCTTTTCGGATAACGTTTCGACCTCTTTTTGGAGTCGCTCTACGATTCCGTTTTCTTCTATTTTTTCCGGGGCTCCAACACCTTCAGCCGCCTCACGGCTTTCCTCCGCTTTACTTCCCTTTTTATGTTTTTTCGATGTCACTTTTCCTCCGTGATTTTATAAACCCGATTTACGAAAACGATTTCCTAATCTTACGTATCGAAGTCGGCGGGGTTTAGAGTAATTTCATACTACGAAAACATCACTCAACGACCGACAAGAGAACGATAAAATACTTACTGCCCGTGCGTAATCCATACGGGGCGGACCAACAACACCGACTATTCCGCGACCCCGCCCAGTCTCGTAAGAGCTGCATACGATAGCGACACCTTCGATAGCCCTGCTAATTCGAATATCCGAACCGGGAGTTGGGCCGTATATAGACAATATATTTGCCAAATCGACCGGATTCTCGAGTAAGGCCATAACCGCCTTCATCCGCGAAAGGTCCCTGAATTCCGGTTGGTCGAGAAGCTGGCTTGTGCCAAAATAATGAATTCCCCGGTCTGGACTGAACCGGAAAATAGAGTCTGCCGAATCGACAAGCCTCGAGAGAAAAGCGTCCCGGAGTATCAAGACATCGGAAAGCCTGCGACGGATAGTATTCCGTATTTCTGCTAAAGTAAGTCCACCAAGACGTTCGTTGATTAGACTGCAGGTAGCTACTAAACGATGGGTATCTATTTGGTTCGGGAATTCTACCGTCAACCTGCGGATAAGCCCGCCGGTAGTTGTCAGAATTAAAAACAGCTTACGATTACCGAGTGGGATAA
>QMZY01000200.1 GCA_003663415.1 Candidatus Aenigmatarchaeota archaeon | reverse complement strand
GTATCTAATTCTAAAATTTTTTGTTCTTTTTTCTCAAAATTCTTTCTTATTGTTTGCGGCTCTATGTCCTTAACAATTTCATTTATTTTCTCAAACCCAATCTCAATCTTTGAGAAACTTTTTTCTCTGTCTAAAAT
The DNA here is from genome assembly GCA_003663415.1 of Candidatus Aenigmatarchaeota archaeon. Lineage (GTDB taxonomy): Archaea > Aenigmatarchaeota > Aenigmatarchaeia > QMZP01 > QMZP01 > QMZY01. Next base: position 1,944 of record QMZY01000200.1, on the reverse strand, counting down.
CATTGTTCTTAATTCTCCTATCTCTTCTGAAAATGTTCTTGTAGTTTCTGTTAACTGATTCTTCAGTTCATTTACTATATCCAATCTTCCCTGAATCTTTTCTATTTCTGTAACTAAAGTTTCATAAGTTTCCTTTTTTTGCAGCAATTCAACAACAGACTTTGTCAGTTTCTCTATTGAAGTTAAAGTTTGATTTTTAAAATCTTCTAATATTGTGATTCTTTCTTCTAAGATGCTTAATTTTAAATTAATTGTCTCTAGAGGATTTAGATTTTCTTCATAAACCATAATTTACTTTAAAAACAAAATCTTATTTGAATATTTTTAATATATTATAGTAAGTTTTTCTTTTAAAAAAGCTAATTTGATAGTATTGTCAACAAGTTTTTCTTTATTTATTCAATTCCCAACTTAGTTTTTAAAGAGTTCGCATAAATCTCTGCCATCCTAAACTTCCCTTCTTTTAATTTTCCTTTTGCCAATTTTAATTCTAATTCTAAATCAAAAACATCTTCTCCAGCTTTCTTCTTCTCCATAATTCTCCTTTCAATTACTTCCAACTGCGCTGCAAAGTTTTTATACAAATTTAGTTCCTTGTCTGGTATTTTATGAGGTGAATGCAACAAAGGTCTGAAAGAAATCCAATAAGGCTTACCTCTATTATATTTTGGATTCTGGAACATTCCAACACCAACTTCCTCTCTTGTAATTCTCTCTGCATATTCTTTTCCATATTTTTCTCTTGACCTCTTTAAATCTTCAAGAGCCTTTGTGTTTAATTGTATTTCTGTAAGAACATTTCCTTTTAAAGCCTCTTTAAAGTCAGACAAAACTTGAGAAATCATTATTAAACCAATTCCCCATTTTCTGAATTCTCTTGCTGCTTTCTCCAAAACAATATACCCTCCCTTTCCTCCATATCTTTCAAGCAATCTGTGCACTTCATCAAAAACAACAAGCAACCTTAATTTATTGCTTTCCTCCCATCCCTGCTCAAATATTTTGTTTACAATATTCTGAACAGCAACATCATATTCCCCTGGTTTTAATTTATTTAAAGTAAATATTGTTATCTCTCCAGGATTCATATATTTTCTAAGATCTATCTCTGCATTAGGATCAGTTACCTCATAAATCATTCCAGGGAAACTTCTTGCATCTTCTTCTTTTAAACCAAAATCTTTATATTTTGCAAACATTTTCTCATCTCTATTTGGCCTTACAAAACCTGTCCATTGCCCTGTTGGGTCAAAAACAATCACAGGGATTTTTTCTTTCAAGCATTCTTCAACAATAACCATCGCTGATACTGTTTTTCCGCTTCCTGTTGCTCCAGCAGTTATTATATGCGTCATCAACTCATCTTTTGGTAAATAAGCATTTTTATTTGTTTCAGCAATCTTACCTAACTTTAATCCTTCAACAGGCAAACTTTTATAATCTACTGGAGTTAGATATCTCAGTCTTTCCAAAACTTTTCTTTTATGGAATCTTATTATTAGAACTAAGGAAATTAAGATTACAATTGCTGCTATTGTCCATGGTATATAAGCATACCACCATGGAGGAACTATTACCTCAAACAAATCAGCACTTGTCGCAGTCTTATTTTCATAATTTGCAACAACAGAGATAAAGTATTTTCCAGGAGATAAAGAAACATTACTTAAATCATAATTCCTTATAAAAGACAAAGAAGTTTCTATTGCCATTGTCTCTTCTTTATGAGAAATCAATTTCTCTGTGTCTACTTCTTTTATCTGATAATCTAAGGTAACATCAAATCTTTTCTTTATTCCCAAACTATAAAGAGAAACATAAAATCTTAAATTTCCGTTCGGCATTACTTGTTTTGTTAAAACCTCAACTTTTACATCCATCAAAGCATACTCCTCTGGAACAACAGTCATGGTTACAGGAATTGTGTAACTCTTGTTAGCAATT
>QMZY01000199.1 GCA_003663415.1 Candidatus Aenigmatarchaeota archaeon | reverse complement strand
TTCTTCCTGAAAAAGGGCAATCTCCTCATGGAGATAGAGATGATGTAGTTGTAGTTCCTGTAACTACTGCAATGTATCGTGTTCTGGGGAAAAAATATGTGGATTACATTGAGGTGGAGGTTGATGACCAGAAGTTTATAGATGAAGTGAAAAAAGATATAGAAAGTCTTATCAGGAAAAGGCATCGCCTTAAAGCAGATGATAGGGATTCTTTTTCTATTCGGGATATGGCCGAGATAAGAGAAACTTTTATGAATATGATAAAGACCATGACTACTCTTTTAGGTTGTATTGCTACTATATCTTTGCTTGTTGGGGGAGTGGGAATTATGAATATAATGCTTGTTTCTGTTACTGAACGCACTCGAGAAATAGGTCTGCGTAAGGCAATAGGTGCCCGTAAAAGAGATATCTTACTGCAATTTTTAATTGAGGCAGTAGTTTTAACTTCCTTAGGGGGACTGGTAGGTGTTATTTTTGGTATTGGAGGAAGTTATCTTCTATCTTTCTTTACTGGCTGGACAACGAAAGTATCTTTATTTTCTATAATTTTAGCCACAGGATTTTCTATTGGTGTTGGCATTTGTTTTGGTTTATGGCCCGCCCGTAAAGCCTCACGATTGAACCCCATAGAAGCCTTAAGATATGAGTAATGCAAGAGCACGTAAAGTTAATAAGAATATAACTGCAGGAAAATTAAGTTCTTCTCTCTGGAAGTTGGCTACTCCGATAATGATAGCAGCCTTATTGCAGGATTTTTTTACCTTGGTAGACCTTTTCTTTGTGGGAAGATTAGGTTATGTAGCAGTTGCTGCTCTATCTGTATCCGGGGTTATCCTTGCGGTAATAATGATGGTGGTTATAGGTATATCTTCAGGGGCCACGGCTTTGATAGCCCATTTTACAGGGAAAAAAGATTATACTAATGCCGATAGAGTTCTTTTTCAGGTTGTGGTTATAAGTTTTATCAGTTCAGCAGTAATGGTTTTAGTGGGCGTCTTTGGCACTGTAGAATTACTGCGTATATTTGGAGCAACACAAGAAATTATTTCCTCTGCCTGTGGATATTTAAAAATAAACTTTATCTTCTCTATTTTTATATTTCTGTTTATTGGCTTTAATCAGGCTTTGAGAGGTTCGGGAGATGCAGTTACTCCTTTGAAGATTCTTATTTTATCCAACGCAGTTAATATATTGCTCGACCCTTTATTTATTTTTGGTTTCGGCTTTTTCCCCCGGTTAGAAGTTGCTGGGTCTGCAGTAGCAACTGTTATCAGTCGGGCTATAGGAGTAGTTATTCTTCTATATCATCTTGTGTATGGGCATTCAAGTTTACATTTTCATCGGCATATTTTCAAAATCAATATTTCAATTATAAAAAGGATAATAAGCATTGGATTTTTTGCTTCTTTTGAAGTTCTGTTGCGTCAAATTTCACTTCTTTTCCTTCTTCGTTTTATTGCGGTATTTGGTGCTGTTGCTCTTGCTGCTTATGGTATAGTTTTAAGGTTAAGGATGGTTGTTATAATGCTCGGGCTGGGAATGGGAAGTGCCTGTGGTGTGCTTATCGGACAGAATATGGGAGCGGGTCTTTCTTATAGAGCGGTAAAATCAGGATGGGTGGCATTAAGATATTATGAGGCAATCATTTTACCACTGGCTGTAATATTTTTTATTTTCGCTCCTCATATAATAGGGATTTTCAATAGCCATCCTGAGGTGGTTAAAATAGGCAGTAATTTTCTGCGTTTTATAGCAATTACACTGCCATTTTTAGCGTCAGCCCTTGTTTTAGGTAGAGGGATAAGTGGTGCTGGTGATACAGTTGCTCCAGCAGTAATGACCGGCATTGCCCAGCTGGGATTGCGTATTCCCTCTGCTTATATAATGGCTTTTATTTTTGGCCTGGGTATAAAGGGTATCTGGCTGGGTATTAATATCTCAGATATCTGTCAGGGCATAGCGATGCTGGGGTATTTTAAGGGAAGATTCTGGCAGAAAAGATACTACAAGCATCGCAGTATTCTGGAGGCAGAAAATGCTGTCATTACTTAGAAAAGGGAGTATGATATTAGCCAATGCAAGGA
>QMZY01000198.1 GCA_003663415.1 Candidatus Aenigmatarchaeota archaeon | reverse complement strand
GTTTAATACTAATTACAGCAGTCAAACCTTCTCTGATATCCTCGCTGCTTAGTTTTTCCTGGAGGTTCTTAGGTATGTTACTACCAGATGCGTAATTATTGACACTACGAGTCAACCCAGATTTAAATCCGACCACATGCGACCCGCCTTCATGTGTGGCAATGTTGTTGGCAAAAGAAAAGATCTTTTCAGCATAGCTATCGTTGTACTGTAGTGCTATCTCAATAAAAACACCTTCTTTTAATGCCTGCATGTAAATCGGTTTTTTATGTAGGAGAGTTCTCCCTTTGTTTAAATATTCTACGAATGAAACAATACCGCCTTTATAAAAGTACTCACGTCTCTTGTCGTCAGGCTCGTATTCAAAAATAATCCTAAGGCCTTTATTAAGAAAGGCCAGTTCCCTGAGGCGCTGAGATATTATATCAAAACTAAAATTGGTGGTCTCAAATATTTCCGGATCCGGTCGAAAATGTATTCTTGTTCCCGTTCTTTTAGTTTTGCCTATAATCCGTAGTGGACAGGTACTTTTTCCCCTTTCATAAGATTGATAGTATACTTTTCCACCTGAGCGGATTTCAACTTCCAGAAAACTCGATAAGGCATTTACCACAGATACACCAACACCGTGCAGTCCGCCGGATACTTTATAACTTTCGTGGTCAAACTTTCCACCAGCGTGCAGTTTTGTCATTACAACTTCTACAGCCGGTATTTTTTCTGTTCTGTGAATTCCTACAGGAATACCCCTTCCGTTATCATCAACCGTCACACTATTATCTGAGTGAATCAATACTTTGATGAGATTACAATACCCAGCCAAAGCTTCATCCACGCTATTGTCCACTACTTCATAGATCAGGTGGTGAAGGCCTTCTACGCCAACATTACCAATGTACATAGAAGGTGTTTTTCTTACTGCACTAAGACCCTCTAAAACCTTTATTTTATCAGCATCATATACAATTTCGCTAACTTCCATTTTGTATCCTCATAGGCATAATGAGACTTAAAAACCCTTTATCATCCTTTCCTTCAATGACAGATGGATTTATTTCATCGGTGAACTTTATTATAATCTCGTCGCTCTTCATTGCGTTAAGTGTTTCTATAAGATACCTTGGATTAAATCCGATATTAAGCTCATCACCAATAAACTCAGCCGCAATTACCTCTCTCGATTCCCCCACTTCGGGATTACTTATAGAACTTTCTATCCGATCTTTACTTATCTTAAAATGTACACCTTTATACCTATCAGAAGCAAGTATAGACATACGTTTTAGCATGGCGATGAAAGTGTCTCTATTTACCTTAAGTTCACTATGGCTTTCTTTTGGTATAACCATTTTATAATCGGGAAACTCTCCTTCAATCAACCTGACAATTAGATACTCATCTCCTTTTTTAACCACGTAATTACTGCCCTTACATCCAATATAGACTCCATCTCCTCCTTCTAAAAGTTTCAAAATCTCAACGACACCGGCCTTTGGTATAATAACACCTTTTTCGAGGGTAAAATCTCCCTCTTTTGCCTGCCTGTACAAGGAATCGATTTTTGAAAGCCTGTGCCCGTCAGTCGAAACCATGCGTATCTTTCTATTGTCATCTTCCGATACTGTCTCGAAGTAGATTCCAGACAGTTGTGTGCGTCCTTCGTCGGTAGATACCGCATAGATGGTTTTTTCGATCATTTCTTTGAGTATATCCGCATCAATTTTAAACAACGAAACACCTTCTATATCCGGAAGGTCTGGAAAATCACTGGTTTCCATACCGACTATATTGTATTCAAGTTCTTTGTTTGTAATTTGTATCCATTTATTTTCCAGTTCTTTTACCGTAACTGTATCACTTGGAAAATTTCTTATTATTTCGTATAATTTCCTTGACGGAACTAATGTTGCTCCTTCCTGCTCGATTTCAGCTTTATAGTTACCTTTAAAAGCGATTTCAAGGTCGGTTGCAGCCAATGAAAGAGTCGACTGTTCAGTAGACTGTTCAATAGAAAGAAGGACATTTGATGTAACCGCAAGGTTGCTCTTCTTCCCTGTAAGACCTTGTACCTTTGATAATCCATCCAAAAAAGTTTCTTTC
>QMZY01000197.1 GCA_003663415.1 Candidatus Aenigmatarchaeota archaeon | reverse complement strand
CAGTTTGAAACTTCTCAAATCTGCTTCCAATTTCTGAAAGATTTCTGGCACTTTCTTTTAATACTGACAACTCTTTTCTAAGTTCTAATACATCTAATAGTTTTCTTGCTGAACTATCGGCCACCAATACTTGCTTTCTAGCTTCCGAAATAATTTTCAATACGTCTCCAATAATTTTCCAATAATCATCAACAGCAAAAGACCAGTCAACTTCTTCGTAACTTTCCCCTACAACCCTGTATATTTTAAAATCCAGTTTTTTAACATCTTCACTGCTGACATACGGAACAGGATCAACTACTAGAGCAACAGCCTTATCAAACAGCGATTGATATATTTTCTGGGTGTTAACATCGATACTGCTCATAAAATTGGCGCCAAAGCCTGGATGTGAATGCCACCAACCAACAATGCTTTCTCTCATACCTTTTTTCTCTAATTTTTCAGCCACAGCAGCCATGGCAAGTGGATCTATTTCAACATAACTTTCAGAACCTTTACTCTCGGGGAATTCCACGTCAACTATATTTAAACAATTATCACTAATTTTACCAATTAGAAAACCTCCAACTTCTCTATCCAACTTTTGAGATGCAGCATCGATTATCTTAATGAGAACAATAGGTGAAACTTTAACTTTCATCTTTAACACCTAAACAAAGAAAGTTTGCACATGTATGCTATTCTATTAGATTATTGCCTTCTATTACACTAATTTACTTTTCTAAACTAAACGAAATTTTTAACACTTGGCAGAAAAAACTTCCAAAAGATATGAGAATAATTGAATAAGTAGGTACCTTACCAAAAATTCTTGTCAACAGGTGAAATATATTGATAAATCTAACAGAACGTGCCAATTCAATAGAATACGCTATTAGAGATGTAGTTGTTTATGCTAAAAAATTAGAAAAAACTGGCAAGAGGATAATATACCTAAACATTGGCGATCCCTGTAAATATGACTTTGATACTCCACAGCACATAAAAGAAGCCTATTGCAAAGCAGTAAAGGATGGATATAATTGGTACAGTGATTCAAAAGGTATTCCAGAGTTGCGAGAAGCGATAGCAGAAAAAGAAAAACGACTAAATAACGTAGATATAGATCCAGAGGACATAGTGGTTACCTCAGGGATTTCAGAAGCAATATCAATGTTCATAGCAGCTGTAATCGATAAGGGTGATGAAGTATTAGTTCCAGGCCCAACATATCCACCGTATATAGCGTACACAAAATTCTTTGGAGGAAAACCCGTATCATATAGATGTATTGAAGAAGAGGGCTGGCAACCAGACACCGAAGACATAAGAAGAAAAATAAACAGAAAAACGAAAATAATTGTAGTAATAAACCCAAATAATCCAACAGGAGCGTTATATGATGAAAAAACAATAAAAACAATATTGGATATAGCTGCGGAACATAAGCTCATTGTTGTTTCGGATGAAATTTACGATCAAATAGTTTACGAAAAAAGACACGTAAATGCAGCAAAAATTGCTGGAGAAATTCCTGTAGTCGTTTTTAACGGATTTTCAAAAGTATATCTAGCAACAGGCTGGCGTCTAGGCTACATGTACTTTTACGCCCCAGAAGGGAAGTTAGAACATATCCGCGAAGGTGTAGAAAAACAAGCTAGAATAAGGCTATGTGCAAACACTCCCGCTCAAGTAGCTGCTGTTACTGCGCTTAAAGGACCACAAGACCACATACAAAAAATGGTGGAAAAGCTCAGGAAAAGAAGAGACTACACATGGAAACGGCTCAACGAAATAGATAATATAAGCTGTGTAAGACCTGAAGCCGCGTTTTACGCTTTCCCCAAAATAAATCTGGGAAACAAATGGAAAGATGACAAAGAATTTGTCCTAGACCTTCTTAAAAACACAGGAGTCCTAGTAGTATTTGGATCAGGCTTTGATCCAATCTATGGCAAAAGTCATTTCCGATTAGTCTTCCTACCACCACTAGAAATACTTGAAGAAGCATTCAATAAAATAGAAGAGTATATATCAAGCAAGTAGCGACAATAAAACCGTACAGGAACTTGTAGGTAAAATGGAGTTTAAAATAAGTTTAATCCCTGAAAATGTAAACCT
>QMZY01000196.1 GCA_003663415.1 Candidatus Aenigmatarchaeota archaeon | reverse complement strand
TTTCGGGCCGTCGAGATACTGCCTCTTCCAGCGCGACAGCATATTCGGGTTGGTTCCGAGGTTCCGCGCCACCTCCTTTCGAAAGACAATTTGATACCTTTCTCCGTGTCCGTCAAATCGAGGGAAGGTCATTTAGTGGTTATTTGCCTGACTGTTACTCAGATTCGTAAGACTCTTCGTAAAACTCCCTTTCTACATCTTCAGGCGCACGGCTTTCTATCCCGTTACGGATGAATGTCGGCGTGCTCGAAGCGAATAGACAATCTCTGAGGTATTCATAATCCAGCGCGATAAATTTATCACAGACATGCTTAAGGTGTATCGAGACCTCGAACGGGAAAAAAGCGCTTATCACATTCAAGCCCATATCCTTCACTGCTTCTACGGCGGGTGCATAGTCGCCGTCGCCCGTAACGATGAACCCGACATCGTAAACCTTCTCGGCACCGAAGCGGACGAGGTCTATGGCGAGCTGGACATCGACTCCTTTCTCTATTAGGTCGTCTCCGCGACGCTCCATTCGTCCCGTTACAACCTGCATATAGGGGACTTCCATTAAATAGGTCAAGAATTTTTGCTGGTTATTAAACAGCCTTTCGTCATCCTCTTTTTTGAAAAGAGCGGTATAGAAATAGCCCCGTATAAGGTCGTATTTTTCGGTTAGACGCTCTAGAAATTTCTCGTAGTTAAGGTTATAGTTTCCCACATTCTTTTTCAAACCGAAATACAGATTATTCCCGTCGATAAAGACCATCGCTCGTTTCGACATCGAAAACCTCCTGACAATCGAACAAAAGTTAAACTTACTGTATTCTAAGTATTTTTTTACCTACAAGTCGTCCGGGATAGGCCAGCGCAGGACTTTCGTTCTTGCGGCTTTAGCCTCGTCGAGACGACCAATCGGAGTGGTTACTGGAGCCCGATGCAGAAGCTCCGGGTTCTCCGCGGCCTCCTTCGCGATTTTTATCATAGCATCTGCGAAAGCGTCCAGCGATGCTTTGCTTTCCGTCTCTGTCGGCTCGGTCATTAGGGCGTCCGGCACGATGAGCGGGAAAGACATAGTCGGTGCGTGGAATCCGTAATCGAGGAGCCTTTTGGCGACGTCGATATTGCGTATTCCGTATTCCTTAAGGGTTGTCGCATCCGCCACAAACTCGTGCATCGGTGTGCCGGAATACTTCAATCCATAATAATCTTGGATTCGAGAGAGCAGATAATTCGAATTCAACACCGCCCATTCGCTAACCTCGCGGAGGCCCTCCGAACCGAGCATCCTGAGATAAACCCACGCTTTAACCATTACGAGAAAATTGCCCCAGAAACCGGATATCTTGCCGATAGAATCGGGGCGGTCCCAATCGAAGAACGGTTCGTCGTTTTCGTCTCGGACAACGACCGGCACCGGTAAAAACGGAGCGAGATGTTCCTTCACGCTTACCGGGCCGCTGCCGGGGCCACCACCGCCATGCGGAGTGCTGAAGGTTTTATGCAGATTAAAATGCATCACGTCGAAACCGATATCTCCGGGGCTAACTATTCCCATAAGTGCGTTCAGGTTGGCACCGTCCATATACAACTGCGCTCCTACACCGTGAACCATAGCAGCGATTTCTTTCACATCCCGCTCGAAAATGCCGAGCGTATTCGGATTTGTGAGCATAACCGCGGCCGTTTCGGTGGATAGAATGTTTTTTAACGCATCGATGTCGACCAGACCGTCCGGACCGCTCTTTATCTGGACGGGTTTATATCCCGAGAATACTATGCTTGCCGGGTTCGTTCCGTGTGCACTATCCGGAAGAATAACGTCTCTACGTGGATTACCGTTTTTCTCGTGGTATGCTCGAATTACCAGCAAGCCGGTAAATTCGCCGTGCGCGCCTGCCGCCGGTTGAAGAGTAATCGCGTCGTGAGACACTATACCGCAGAGCATCTCTCCTAGTTGAGCCATAACCTCGACAGCGCCGCCGGAAAAACCTCCTAAAGCAAACGGGTGAAGCGACGCGAACCCAGTCAAGGCCGCGGCGTCCTCATCGACCTTCGGGTTATATTTCATTGTGCAACTGCCAAGCGGATACAGTCCTTTATCGACGTGATGGTTGAGCGTGGAG
>QMZY01000195.1 GCA_003663415.1 Candidatus Aenigmatarchaeota archaeon | reverse complement strand
GGGTTACCGATCAATATGTCGGGTAGTGAAGGCCTGAATAGTAACAAGTAGATACTGATCAGGGCATGTTTCATTTCAGTTGAGAACACATCGCTGGCACGGTCAGGAGACCGGCCAGAGCGCTCTTTTTTGCCCGCCGAGGCCGGTCTCCCGACCGCGCCCAACTCATTTGAAACACACCCTACTGATTTAGTCATCTAGCCTCTCAACGAAAGGGTGTATATGGCTGGGGAACGTGTATTGGTGATAGACGATAGCTTGGTGTACCGAGACCTGTTGGTCAATCACATCTTACAGCCAAATGGGTATGTCCCGTTGATCGCTTCGGATGGTGAAACCGGCTTCCAGATGGCCCGTCAAGAACAGCCGGATCTGATCATCCTGGATATGCAGATGCCGGGGATGACGGGCCTTCAAGTGTTGGAGGCGCTCTATCGCATTAGAAATGAAATCCCGATCATTATGATGACGTTGCATGGCTCTGAGGATGTAGCCGTGCAGGCGTTTCGGCTTGGAGCGCGAGACTACATTATCAAGCCGTTCGATGTTGAGGAGATGCTCGCTGCTATAGATCGGGCGTTGGCAGAGGTCCGCCTGCGACGTGAACGAGATGCCCTAACTCAGACCCTGGAAGCGGAGCGTCGCCAACTGGAAGCCGTCTTGACCAATACCCAGGACGGCATCCTGCTCGTCGGAGAAGATAGGGCGGATCACATTATCCTGATCAACCAAGCCGCGTGCCAGATATTTGGGCTGAAACGGCCATCCAGAGGGCAAGCCCTGGCCGATGTCATCCCAAACGAGATCCTCCTCGATGCCTTCCGCAAAGCACGCCAAAGCGACGAGCGTATCGCCCAGGTCGAAATTCCCCTGGACGATGGACGCACGTTCAACGTCAATGTGACGCCGATTCCCGGCGTTGGTCGGGTCGCTGTGATGCAGGATATCACCTATCTGAAAGAACTCGACCGGATGAAGTCCGAGTTCGTCTCCATCGTCTCGCACGACTTACGGTCACCGTTAACCTCAGTGAAAGGGTTTGCCGATTTGTTGCCGGCTGCCGGGCCGCTGAATGAGCAACAGACCTATTTTTTAGAAAAGATCCGCACCGGCATTGATATGGTCACGACAATGGTGGGAGACTTACTCGATCTGGGGCGGATCGAGGCCGAGGCCCGTCTGGATATGGGACCTTGTTCGGTTAAGGAGATTGTCGAAAAAGCGGCCGCCAGTCACATCTCCCAGGCCGAACTCAAGCAGCAGACTATGCGTATTCGGGTGTCGCCGGGGTTGCCACCTGTGCGAGGCAATCTGTTGCGCCTGAGTCAGGCCCTGACCAACCTGATCGGCAATGCCGTCAAATACACTCCAGAAAAAGGCGTGATCGCCGTGACAGCCGCCTTGGCTGCCGAAAGTGGCGAGGTGGCAATCAAAGTCTCCGACAATGGGATTGGCATTCCGGAAGAAGATTTGCCGCACATCTTCGAAAAATTCTACCGCGTCGAGCGGCCTGAAAGCGAGGGTGTGATCGGCAGTGGTTTGGGGCTTTCCATTGTCAAGACCATCATCGAAAAGCACGGCGGTCGTATCTGGGTCGAAAGCCAGGTAGGCCGGGGGACGACCTTCACCGTCGTGCTCCCCGCCATCGCTTGAGCCATTCGGCGCTAGAACAGGGCCAGAAATTCGGCCAGCACAATGGCCGTCGCTCCCCACACTTTGAACTCTCTGCTGGCGCCGCCTTCCCCCTGCTCCTGGGGCGAATAGGTCAGCGCGTAAAGTGGGACATGCAGCGTTACCCCTCTCCACATCCACTCCTCCTCACGCCGATTGGCCGGGTCCATCAACAGGCTTATAGGCGTCTCCAGCAGATCGGCCACCTCCGTCGGGTTGGGATGGAAGACGGGACGCTGAGGGGTATAGGCCACGAATGGATGGATCAGGTTGTTGCTAGGAGGGATGTACAACGGCGTCAACGGCCCCAGGATTTCCACGTTGGTGATCGGGATTCCCAGTTCCTCCTGAGCCTCTCGCAAGGCAGTCTCACGGTAGGAGCGGTCGCCGACCTCCCAGCCACCGCCGGGCAGGGAGACCTGACCGGCGTGGTGATTCATCGTGGCC
>QMZY01000194.1 GCA_003663415.1 Candidatus Aenigmatarchaeota archaeon | reverse complement strand
ATGCGCCAGGGTATTAAAAAAGGCAGGAGCCACCGAAGTATTGGCAATAGCCCTGGCAAGGGCAACCTGAGGGGCTGGGATTGGGGGAGGAGTTATACGTTAAAGATAGGAAGGAAATAATGAATATCGAATGACGAATTACGAATGTCGAAGGCGCAAGGGCACCAGGAGAGCCCCAGGAGGTTTTATCCCTTGAGTACGTGATAGGTGAATGAAGAAATGGAGGGCCCTATTGTGATTCCAGCAAGAGAGAAGATTAAGACCCTAGAGGAAATAAAGGCTGATTGCGAAAAACTCAAACAACAAGGAAAAACCATTGTCTTCACCAACGGCTGTTTTGATATCCTCCACCCTGGCCACACCCGATACCTGGAACAGGCACGCAGCCTTGGAGATTATCTCATTGTGGCGGTTAATAGCGACGGATCTATCCGCAAAATCAAAGGTCCTGGCCGCCCAATAATGCCAGAGAGCGCCAGGGCCGAGGTACTTGCGGCCCTTCAATTTGTAGATGCTGTGGTAATATTTGAAGAACCTGATCCCTATTGCATAATTAAGGAATTAGTTCCACATGTCCTTGTAAAGGGGGGCGACTGGGCTGAGGATGAAATCATAGGATCTGACATAGTGAAGACAGGCGGTGGCAGGGTGGTCCGCATCCCCTATATTGAGGGGCTTTCCACCACCGCCATCATAGAGCGTATTGCAAAGAGCTTTAGAAATTGACGTTTCAGTATCCGTCCCAGAATTTTACCCTAGAAAATAGATACTATTTTTGTTATCATGAATATTAAGAATTCAGCTCATAGCTCATAACCCTCCGTGCGCCCATAGCTCAGCTGGATAGAGTGACGGACTACGAATCCGTAGGTCGCAGGTTCGAATCCTGCTGGGCGCACCAGTAAAATCAACCGATTATAGCTCAAATGGAAAGTTCTTTTCCTTTACACTTTGATTTTGGTACAAAATAGGTACAATATCCAAGCTTATTAGTACAGAATAAAGTTACCCCCATTGTCTAGACAAAAATTAGGGTGTATTAAGTGCATATTTACAGAGCCCATCGTGGGATTGATACTTCCTTCCGTCCTTTGAAATAGACCTCCTGGGGTGTAAGATCCCCTAGTGAGGAATGAATCCGCTCATTATTGTAAAACTCAAAGTACCTTGTAAGGCCTTCCTTGGCCTCTCTAACATTACCATAGTCGTGCAGATAGACCTCTTCATATTTGACCGTGCGCCATAGCCGCTCAATGAAGATATTATCAAAGACCCGGCCCCTACCATCCATGCTAATAGCAATGCCCTCGTTCTCAAGGCGCCCCGTAAACTCCCTACTGGTAAATTGGCTACCTTGATCCGTGTTGAAGATCTCTGGACAAGATATCTTTAGTGCCTTATCAAGGGCCTCAAGGCAAAACTCCTTTTCCATGCTGATTGATAGCTCCCAAGCAAGCACATAACGCGAATACCAGTCCATCACAGCCACAAGATAGAGAAAGCCTCGAAGCATCCTGATGTACGTTATATCGGCAGACCAAACTTGGTCAGGCTCCTTGATCTCAACACCTCTGAGCAAATATGGGTAGATCTTATGCTCTTTGGAGGCCACAGTAAGCCTGCGCTTAGGGTAAACCGCCTGAAGTCCCATCAGTTTCATCAGACGCTCCACCCGCTTGTGGTTAATCTCGTATCCTTGCCTTCTCAGCCACGCCGTCATTCGAGGCACACCGTAAAATGGAGTCTTAGTGTATTGTTCGTCTATTAGTCTCATGAGCTCCAGGTTCAGCTCACTTATTGGCCTGGGCCGATAATAGTATGTACTCCTTGATATCCCCAACAGCTCACATTGCCTCATTACCGAGATCTCCCTATTGTGGACCTCTACCAATTCGCGCTTTTGATCAACGGAGCATTGCAGCTTTTTTTTTCATCCAGTCCAGTTCCACTTTCAACTGCCCTATCTGTCTGTATAGCTCAGCAGTAAGCTCCTCTGAGTCTTTCTCAGAGCGTCTCCTGCCATTGGTAAAAATGCTAGGGAGCTCATTGAGGAGATGCCTTCTCCATTGTCTGATCTGGTTGCCATGGACCCCAAACTCGCTGGACAGCTGGGCAATGGTCTTCT
>QMZY01000193.1 GCA_003663415.1 Candidatus Aenigmatarchaeota archaeon | reverse complement strand
TTTTTGCGTTGCGTGTCCAGGGCGAAAGTATGGTTAACGCAGGAATTCTTGACGGTGATTTTGTATTGGTTAAGCAGCAGCCTGTAGCAGAACAAGGAGAAATTGTTGTTGTTTTGATAGAAGATGAAGCAACAGTTAAGAAGTTTTATAAGAACAGAAATAAAATAAAACTTAAACCCGAAAACGAGGCAATGAATCCTATAGTAGTTGATTCTCAAGAAAGCAGTGTTAGAATAATTGGTAAAGTAGTGGGAGTGGTAAGAAGGATGTAACGTGAGGTAAATATGCTTGAGACAAATATCAAAGCAGCTAAAAAGTTCAATATAGATATAGAGTTAATCAGGAAGAAAACGAATAGTGAAAAAAATATTAGAGTTTTAGGAGACGATTTGACTTTTATTCATGTTAGGGAAGCCGAACGTACAAAACATGTCCATAGATTACATCCTTATCTTGGTAAATTTATTCCTCAACTAGTCGAAGTCTTTCTAAAAAAATATTTTAAAAAAAATGATACTATTCTCGATCCTTTTTCTGGATCCGGAACAACGCTAATCGAGGCAAATGTGTTAGGAATGAATTCAATAGGGATAGAGTTATCACCCTTTAATGTGTTAATTCAGAAAGTTAAGACAAAAAAGTATGATCTTTTAGAAGTAGAGAAAGAAATTAAGGATGCACTAAAAAGATTAAAAGCATTTAGCAGACAATTGACAAGAGGGGAACGATATTTATTCGAGAATAAAATTAAAAGGTTTGAAACTAATAGTGCATATTTGAAAGAGTGGTTTTCTGATAGGGCACTACAAGAAATTTTGTTTTATAGAAGTATAATAAATGATTATCGAAATCAGGATATACTAAAAATCATTCTTTCTAGGTCAGCTCGTTCAGCACGTCTCATTCCTCATTACGATCTTGCTCGTCCCAAGAAACCTATTCGAGAGCGATATTGGTGTATAAAACATAGGCGTTTCTGTGATCCGATTGATGAGGCATTAAAATTTATTAATCGCTACAGCTGGGATACAATAAGACGATTACGTGAGTTTGAGAACTTGAGGACATCAGCTTTTATCAAAATTATTCAAGGGGATGCAAGAAAAGTGAAATTACCTAAGAATATCAAAATCGATGGAATATTTACTTCCCCTCCATATGTTGGTGTAATAGATTACCACGAACAGCATAGATATGCATATGAACTGTTTGACTTCCCAAGACAGGATGAGTTAGAAATAGGCCCTGCCAGGAAAGGTCAGAATGGTCATGCAAAACAAGCATATGTAGATGGTATATCAGAAGTCTTTCGTAATGTATCAAGGTATCTTAAGGATGGTGCATTAATTTTTATTGTTGCTAATGACAAATTTAATTTATATCCCGAAATTGGCAGGCGGTGCAATTTTAAACTTATTGATATATTTCACCGGCCAGTGTTGATGAGAACAGAGAGGGATTCTAATAAATATTTTGAATCAATATTTTATTTTAAAAAATCATCCTAGCTATGGAGAATATTTTTACAAGAATGAGACAAGTTATAGAGCATCTTGAAATTTATCATAAAGTTTTTATGGACAGCAATAACTTTCCAAACAGAGAGAGATTTGATTACAACGTATATAGTTCGAACGAAGAGAAATTCCGTGAGTATTTAGATAGATTGAACTTTGACAATCAAATTTACAGTAGCAAAGAAAGACAGATGATTTTAGCGGATTTTATTGAATATATTTTCTTAGGGAGAGGGTATTACTCGATTCGGACGCAAGATAATAAATCTGATTTTATTAGGACAATTTTATATTTTGTTAATTTATTAATGTGTTACGAGGTAATTACTGTTTCTGATAATTTGCGAAGAAAGATTCTTGAAGAGTTGGGGGATAAAATCCGAATGGTTCGTGAAGAAAGATATTATAATGAACTTAAAAACTTTTCGGGTAAGGTTGGCCCTCCTGAGAACAAAACAGATGCTCCGGGATATTTGAATAGGTATTTTGATTCTATACTTCCAAAAACTGCGGGAGGGCTATGGCACGAATTGTTAGTTTATGTGTTTTTACTTAGAAACAATTTGGGGTATATTGTTCCTTTATTGTTATCTCAACGACTAATAAGTTTAGACG
>QMZY01000192.1 GCA_003663415.1 Candidatus Aenigmatarchaeota archaeon | reverse complement strand
CTTCCATCCAAATAATTCATATTATCCAGCATATAGCAAGCATTAAGATGATGATTAAATTTTTAAGTAAGCAAACGGAGAAAGGTAAACAACTTAAAGTTAAACACACATGCTCAACACTTCTGATTCCAATAAACAGGAGGAAACGGGATGGAGAAAAAAGCCATACTTCTCCTGTCTTTATTAATAATACTACTTTTAAATTCAAATCCAATCAACATGTCAATCAACCATGTGCAAAACTCCCTTAAAATTTCTGGAAAAAGTGCCATTAAACTCGAAATAGCAAGTGCTGCCAGTAATCACATTCAAATAATCGGAAAAACCATAGTTATGAACAAAACATTTGTGGTAAACAACACAGACTACGTTGAAATAATCAACTCAACACTAGACTTCAGCAACCTAACCACGGTTTCAACGCTTATCGAAAACTACGGAACCCTAATAATAAACAATTCACACATAATATCAAACCTAAATCAATCTTATGCCAAAGTTATTTCAAGTACAGGAAACCTCACCGTAATAAAATCCACCTTCCAAAACAAAAAACTATTAGTAGATTTTGAGAAAAGAAATGTTACATGTATCATAGCAATTTGGCAATCTAGTCACTGGATAAACCTTCACAACAATTACTTTGAAAATTACACCTCAGCAGTCGAAATCTGGTCATCAAATATCGAAAAAATTTATAACAATACCTTTGTTAACTGCCCCTTTGGAATCAGCCTCTTTGATACGAACAATGCAATTATTGAAAACAACATGTTTATGAATTCTTGTGCAGTCGGAATCTCGGTTAAAGGAGAGCGTATAACCATTGAAAACAACTATATTTACAACAATAGAAATCTATTGTTAACTCAATCGGATCTTTTCGGAAATCCTACACAAGGAATCGTGGTCCAAGGAAGCTCATACATCCATGTTATAAATAACACAATCATAAACACATTCAAATGCATAGCTATCTTTAACTCGAATAACACCTATGTTGAAAGCAATGAAATTGACACCACTGGACCTAAGGAAGGAGAAATACAAGCTCAAAGCTCAAACTACCTTATCTTCAGAAACAACATAATAAAAAACCAATGGGACTCGATAGAAATTTACAATTCACGTCACCTCTTAATTGAGCAAAATATTATAGAAAATGGTAATACTGCAATAAGAGTAGAACGCGTGGATATCTTAGATGGCATTGACCCCATTAATATAACAATTCAATATAATATGATAACGAACTCTGGTCTATTAAACATCGAACATGGAGCAAACGTTAAAATTATGCATAACCTACTTAATAAAACCATTTTCTCAATAAGAAAAAACACAACAAACGTCTTAATTCTGAACAATACGCTCTATTCTACTGAAATTTATATCGAAACATCCAAAAATGTCACTACGACAAATAATACTGTTGAAAATCTTGAAAACCTAAAGTTTTGCATTACAAAAAGCGAAATTGTCTTTATAAACTTTAACATTCTGAAAAATGCAACGTTCGAGATAACTGATTCAAAAAATGTTCAAATCACCAATAACACGATTTACACTTGCTTAGGAACCGAGGTATTCACTCAACACGGCTACAATGAAAATATCACAATAAAAAACAACACCATAATTTACATAAACGAACAACAAGAGACTTCTACCGGCGAGCAACCTGAATCCCCAATATCTGAACAGCCAGAAAACACAACCGCAGAAGAAACGGAAACCCCAACAGCACCACCTAAAAACATCCCCTATCAGTTTCTCGGAATCTCAAGTATTGCAGGTGCAATTACAATCGCCATAGCCATTCTACTGCTAAGAAAAAGAAAATAAAATCTGGATTTCCTAGCCTCCAAATATAAATATTTTTTATCTGACAGGAAAATAACAAAACAACTTAAAACAAAATCAAACATAATGCCAGCTCAAGAAAACATCATCATTTAAAATTTGAAAACGTGTTCTTATGAATACTTTTATCTGTATAACGGGCAATAATTATTAATGAAACGTCAAAATCCCACAACTATAACTTAACAATCATATAAATACTCATAAACTCTGGCAGTAAATTCCCCTGGGAAGAGGGGAGAAACACATAAAAATTAAATTACTAGATTTTGGAGGCTTTT
>QMZY01000191.1 GCA_003663415.1 Candidatus Aenigmatarchaeota archaeon | reverse complement strand
CGCCTTACGAGCCCCGGTTGCCGCTATTATTTCATCAAGCCAGAACTCAGAATCCATGTCAGAAGCGGCTACCGATACCTGTTCATCAAGAAGTGTCTGGCTCATCAAGGCCACAGGACGCGGAACCCCGGATGAAATATCTGTTTCATTTCCCGCAAAACCCACTTTTTGCAGCGAGCCCGGCATGCAAAGGGCCCAGAGCATAGCCCTATAGCATTTCTGGGTGCTTAGTATTTTGTTATCGATTCTAAACAAAGACATAATCTCCCAAGCCCTCAATTTCATCCGCATGTTACGCAGATTCTCGCAGAGTATTAAAAAATGATTCCGTGCAATCCGGGTAATCTGCGTAATCTGGGGACCCGAAATCCCTAAATTTATGCCCTTTATGTTGGAGTCATCGTCTCAAACTGAACCCTCGTTGTTCCAAGGGCTCTTTTCTCCCTGTCCTTGTACTCTTCAATTCGATGACTTTCCTGGCTGAAGTTGTATTCAAGAGAGCTTATAGCTTCTGGTTCCAGGGACTTTGCTGCCGCAAAAATTGCAAGGCATAAAGCGCGGAGGGGCTGGTCTCCTACGACCCTTCCCCAGAAACGTTGACCGCGGCAGGCAATCTGACACTCTGTTACAAGGATTTCCCCCACACAAAAGACTTCCTGTTCCACCGAGTCCCGCGCATGCATCATCACCAGAGCGGGGCGCGGCTGGACCAACACCTTTACTTCCCCTAAGGCTTGAAGAAGATGGTCTGCCCATTCTTCCACAGCTTTCAGGCTCGCTTCGATCCAGAGTGATTGTCCTTTCTTAAAAATGGTCTCACTCATTGGTATTGAAAAAATTGATTCGGAAGACCGAGCTTTCAGCATCCTCAAACCCGTTTTTTGCATAAAATCTTCGTCTGAAACTCTCTCTTTTCCTGCTCGTTATGACTTCCAATCTGACAGCCCCTTTTTCTTCTGCATAATCCCTTGCAAAATTTAAACGCCTCTCACCTCCCTCCTGCCCTCGATCGTCAGGATGCACCACTCATTCCTCTCTGGAGACCTGATACCCTTTCAGTCTCAGAGACGGGTAACAGTGCAAATTTATCAACCCGATCGGTTGGCCATCTGTACTGACGGCCAAAAATACTTTCATGGCCGGGTTATTCAGGATATTTGGGAGTACAGTTTTCAACTCAGAAGGAACAGCAGGGTAACCGAGGCAATTCATCATCACCGCGATGGTTTCCAGGTCACCAATATTGACCGGACGCAGTCGCATCCGTCCTTCCATGACTCCCATGTTGACATTCTTTCTTGTGGATAGCTTCGCATCCATTTGCACTCATCCATCTCAGCAGATCAATCAAAAGCTCAGCATTAGGGTTTCGGTCTTTCATACACCTGAACCGGAAGACGACTAAACCCGCTAAAAAAAGAAGTCCGAAAATTATGAGAAGTATTTCTTTCAAGGTTTTATTAGCTTCGAGTACCCCAGCAGTTAACGATTCACTCTTAAACCAGAGCAATGTTACAGATTTATCACGGTAGCGCTAAATTTCTGTTACATCCCATGCCACGGTGCAAGAGTATATTGAGATTCTCGAAAGGACGTATGTTCTACGGTCTGTCCCGTTTGTTGACCTGTCGTCGAAATTGCCGATGTACCGAAAAAACAAAAAACTCTATTTTCAGGATCCGCTTGTTTTTCACTGTTTTTCCGGGAAAAATAGCGGGATAGGAGACAAATTTTTTAGCGAATGCCAGAGGTTCTTAAACGATCGCTTGGGCAAGTCGAAATTAGAGGAATCGGTTGTGGGGATGCACATTTTCCGGCATTATCAGAACTGTTTTTATTGGCGCGGGCAAAAAGAATTGATTTCGTATCGGAAAAGGGTAACAAGTTGTATTTCTTCGAGGTAAAATATCAAGAAAAGGTGTCCGCTGCGGAATTCCGATGGCTTAACAAAATCAAACCTAAAACGGGGCAGTTAACGGTTGTTACAAAGCAGGATTCGCATGAGCACCAATCAATAAATTTGGTTCCAGTACCGATTTTTTTAATCCATGGTGAACATTAGGGACGTTGTTGACTATGTTGAATTATCACTTTGATACACACCTGATAATTGCCAAACCGCCACCAACAAGCTCAGCATTTCT
>QMZY01000190.1 GCA_003663415.1 Candidatus Aenigmatarchaeota archaeon | reverse complement strand
TGTGGCTGGATTATGATTTTTGGCCTGCAGTAAAGAATGCTGACCTTTTGTTTCTTTCTGGTTTTCATCTTGTTGACAGAAAATACGAAAAAAACCTAAAGTATATTCTTGATATTTTGCAGGAAAGAAAATACAAAACACATCTTGAGCTTGCACATGGAAAAAAAGACACGCATTTAATTATAAAAAAACTTCTTGATTACGACTGTGTGGATTCTCTTGGGCTCAACCAAGACGAGCTTTATGTTCTTGGTCTTAAAAGCAAAAGTATAGAGGACATAAAACTGTTTTGTTCCGGTTTTATGAAAGAATACAATGTTCAGAGACTTTGTATTCACACCTCAGAATACAGGCTTGTTTTTTTCAGAAAAAACCCTGAGAAAAACCTTAAAGCTTCCCAGCTTTCTTCTCTTGTCTGCGCAGCAAAAACAACAGGAAACATAAAAAACCTCAGAAAAGCAAGCCTGTTTGGGAACTCGGAGGTAAAACCAGAGAAGGGAAAAAACTATTTTTTGCTTCCGGTAAAGAAAAACCCAAACCCAAAAATTATAACGGGCCTTGGAGACACCGCTGGAATCACAGAGTTTGTTTTTTCTATGGGATGAGATTTCTTACCCCTACAAATTTATAAATTTTTGTATTTTTCACAAAATGCAGGGGTAAAATTCTTAATAGTTTTCTAATTTTGATTCCAGATAAACCCGAAGTTTATACCTTAACCTTTCTTCAATGGCTGCCTTGCTTGATTCCCGCAATTTTCTTTCTAAATCTTCAAACCTTCTTTTATAATCAGGATTGTTTGATTCCTTAAAATATAAATCTGCTATTTTTACTTGTTCCTCACCGCTTGGAAGTTCTTTTTGAACTCTTCTATACACTCTTTCAACCGCTTTTTCCAATACCCTGTTATAGTCTATATGATATCTTCCTCTTTTTTCAACTTTCCCATAGGTTATTACCTGCGCAGCACTTGTTCCTCTACCAGCACCTTCAATTATAAAATTCACTCCCATGTTTAATGTTTCCTTTGCCAACCCGTACAGATAATCAACATCTCTCTCATTAGATTCCCAATCAGGGTTTTCCTTAAATGCTCTTGCATCTAACAAATATATTTGAGAAGACAAAGCCTTGATAATTTTAATTCTTTTTTCATATTTTTTCCTTCTCTTATCATTCATAGAATACAAGTGGTTATTGTTTTTAAAAATTTAATTCTGAACAAATTTCTCCTTTTGCCAAACAAAAATATTTAAAACCAAAAACCAAAAGAAAAACATGACAGAGGTTATATCTTTTATATCAGGAAAAGGCGGTGTCGGGAAAACAACGCTTGTTTCCAATATAGGAACAGCAATTGCAGAAATGGGAAAAAAAGTTCTTGTTATTGACGGTAACCTTTCTGGTGCAAATCTTGGAATTCATTTGGGGCTTTCCAATTTTTATCCGTTCTCCTTGAATGACGTTCTTAGAGGATATGTTTCCATTACACATGCTGTATACAGGCATTATCTCGGTTTGGACGTAATCCCGGCTTCTCTCACAGACATAGAGGTCAATCCAAAAAGATTAAAATATGTTTTAAAGGGCGTGATAGGAAAAAAGGATTACATTCTTATAGATTCTGCTGCTGGAATAGACAATGAAGTAAGAGCCGCGGTTGAGGCTTCTGATAAAGCAGTACTTGTTACTAACCCTGAAATTCCTGCGATACTTGATGCTCTCAGGGCAAAGGCGCTTGTTGAGAAACATAAAAGAGAAGCTGCCGGAGTTGTTCTTAATAAAGTGAGGAAAGAAAAGCATGAGGTCAGAAAAAACGAAGTTGAGGAAATGCTTTCACTTCCTGTTATAGGTGAAATACCTCATCACAAAAAAGTGAGAGAAGCAGTAGCGCTGAGACTGCCTGTTGTGTATCGTTCTCCTTATTCAAAACCTTCGCTGGAAATAAAAAGGCTTTCTCACAGACTTATAGGAGAGGAACCACCAAGATACAGCCTCTTCTACAAAATAAGAGGGATTTTCGGATAACTATTTAATTTTGCAAGACATAAAAACATTCTATGAAAATAGGAATTCTTGAGTTAAGAGACAATGAGTTTATAAAAGACCTTGTTTCACGACTTGAGGGTTTTCCCGTGGAGTTTATT
>QMZY01000189.1 GCA_003663415.1 Candidatus Aenigmatarchaeota archaeon | reverse complement strand
AATATTCGACCTTTTAATTGTGTCCCTGTACCACGCCTGTTGGTACAAGATAAAATTAAATTTATATAATAAAACGCAAAAATTGTCCTTGCTTGTTAGTGTGGAAACAAAAGTTCACCAACAAGAAATAATATAAGCAATGCTCCTATTGCGGTTGATATATACACTAGTATTGAATGCTCTTTTTTCTTAAAAATGGCAATAATTCCTGTGATAAAACCAATAATCCCGCAAGAAAATCCGGCAAGCATAACAAGCGAAACACCCGGTCTTCTAACAATGTCCTCTAAAATAGTCCTTCCAGATGGTACTGATTTATAAAATAAATCCACAAAAGATGACCCCATAAAAAATAAAATAAACATTGCAATTATTAACCCAACTGACCACTTACCTAATTTAGTTTTTAGCTTAATTCCTAACATAAATTTTATTAAAATATTTCTACATCAGGTTAATATAACAATACAAAACTACAATCTTTGTTTTATTTAGATAAAAATTCTCTTTGCTTCAATGATCATTTATCAAATGAAAGCGAAAAATTGATTTATTCAAAATCGCAAATTTTTAATTTCTCTTTCTAAAAGTTTATCAATTTTTAAATGTTTTTTCAATAAAACAAAAAAACCGCAACTCTTAACGTTCGTTCTTTTTTAACTTCAACAAAAATAAGGAAGCATTTGCTTCCTTATTTAATTTACTTGTGTTGTTTATTTGTCATCTTCCTATTTATTTTTGAGAGAATCTGCTTTATCTTTTTCCTTGGAAGTCCAAGTTCTTTCTTTGTCGCGCTAATGCTTAAATCATTTTTATAGAAAACTGTAAGAACTTCTCGCTCTTCTGGCGAAAGATTTTTTAGTTCTAAATTCAGAATCTCTGTTAAATACAGAGAAGTATCTATATCTTCAGCTTTACCGACGATATTTTCACTTTCATCCAAACTTTGTACATAGGAAACTCCTTTCAACGATTCTATTATCGTATCGGCCGAACAGGGTTCGCCTTTGTTTCTCATTTCTTCTGCAATTTCCTTAATAGAAACCTTTCCGTTGTGCTCTTCTGCTATCTCACAAACCATTTTCCGAAGAAGTTTCTTGTGGGCAGGAATTCTAATAATTGGTTCTTCTCTCAGCGCCCTCAAAATAAACCCTCTGATATAAGAATTGGCATAATTTTCAAATGGTCCTTTCTCGGGATTATATCTTCTCCAGCCTTCTATTAATCCTATGCACCCTTCTTGTATTAGATCCTCTACCAATTCTTTGTTGCCAAGCCCATAATACCCTGCGATTCTCCTTATCAAGCCCAAGTATTTACTAACAATTTCTTCTTCTTTTTTTCTGTCTACTTCTTTCATTCTTTCCCTCCTTATATCTTTTTAAAAAACCTAACTTCTATTTTTTATATTTATATACTATTTTTTATAAAATTCAAATGGCAAAAACACAGTCATACAATTTATTTATTGAAATTTCCAAGTTTGCTTAGGTTGACATATCAAACGAAAATTCAAACTAAGTTTAAATCACCAGCCGCCGCCTCCGCCGCCGCCAACGCCACCACCAACGCCGCCGGCACCACCTGCTCCACTACGAGAGCCTACATTAGCGGCAATTGCTGAAGACAAGGCATTAAGATTTGAAGAAAAACTTTTAGCATCAAAAGATCCGCTAGTACCCACGTACCAGCAAGGAGCATGTCTGGCAAAATACTCTTCTCCATAAATTTGTTTTATTCTTTTTATCCAAATATCAGTAATTCCAAAAACAATGGCATAAGGCAAAAGTCTTTCAAAAATATTTTCTTTTTCATAAAATTTAGCTCGGTCTTTGTCAACGGTCTCCATAAACATTTTAAATCCTTTAATTTTCCATAAAGTTTCGGCTCCCTTTATTGTTCGCGAGGGCATTACGCAACTAAAAATAAAAAAAATTCCAAATGACAAACCAATAGAGATTAAAGTAATTGGAGAAAATGGGATCCATCGATTTAAAAAAACAAACAAAAACAACAAAACAAAAAGCAAAATAGAACCTAATACTGATAATTTTTTACTCAAATTAATTCCTTTCTTTGTTATTAGTTGTTTTTCTATTAAATTTTCTCTGGTTTTTTTCTGAATAATTTTTACATTCTTATAAAACTTATT
>QMZY01000188.1 GCA_003663415.1 Candidatus Aenigmatarchaeota archaeon | reverse complement strand
CTTTAAGGCCGTATTTTTCGATTTTGCGATAGAGAGTGCTGGCGTCGATACCGAGTATTTCGGCGGCACGGGCTTTTTTCCAGTTTGTCGAGGCTAGGACCCAGTAAATATAGGCTTTCTCGATAATTTCCATAGACGGTAGAAAATCAGCCGGAGCCTTTATCGAAATGTCTTCCGGGATTTTACGCGGAGCCTTTCCTATAGAATCGGGAAGAGCGTCTACACCGATACTGTCGGTTTCTGCCATAAGGAGCGCGCGTTCGAGGATATTTTCAAGCTCCCTGACATTACCTCTCCAGGGCGCGTTTTCGAGCACTTTAGCGGCGGCCCTAGTGATTTTTTTTACACGCTCTTCGGTTCGAGTGGCGAGTTTCTCGAGAATAAATCTCGCTGTCGGGAGTATATCCTCTCGCCTTTCACGCAATGGCGTGATATGTATATGAAACACATTCAAACGGTAATACAGGTCCTCGCGGAAAGAGCCTTTGGAAACCATATCGGCGAGGTCGGCGTTTGTCGCGGCCAACAAGCGAACATCGACCTTTATCGGTTTGGTGCTGCCCACCGGTGTAATTTCTTTTTCCTCGAGCGCGCGCAAAAGTTTGACCTGAATAGCTAGGGATGACGCGCCGATTTCATCGAGGAACAATGTGCCGCTGGTGGCTGCCGAGAACAAGCCCTCCTTGTCCTTTATCGCACCGGTAAACGAGCCTTTCATATGGCCGAAAAGTTCGCTTTCGAGGAGTTGTTCTGGGACTGCGCCGCAGTTTATCGCAACGAATGGACCGTCGGCGCGAGGCGAGAGCTTATGTATTGCCTTTGCGATAAGGTTTTTTCCGGTCCCGGATTCGCCTGTAATAAGGACCGAGCTATCTGTCGGCGCGATTTTTTTAACGAACTCCTTTATTTCGCTGATTGCCTTCGATTCTCCGACGAATTCGTCGAGCGACCCTCCCCCACCGGTGCGGATTTGCTCGCGGAGTATCCTGTTTTCTTCTCGAAGCCGTTTGTTTTCCAGCGCCCTGGATACAGCGAACTTAATCTGGCTGACCTCGAAAGGTTTTGTAATATAATCGAAAGCGCCCTCGCGCAACGCCTGGACGGCGCTATCGAGACTGGCGTAAGCGGTTATCATTATCGCGGTCGTCTCTGGGTCTATCGAATGTATCTCCTTCAAAAGGTCTATACCGGATATGTCGGGCATCTTGATATCCGAGATAACGACATCGAACTTTTCCCTCGACATTATTTCTATAGCCCGGTTGTAACAGTCTGCAGTTTCGACAAGATAACCTTCCTTTGAAAGCATAATATCGAGGAACTCCCGCATCGATTCTTCATCGTCAACCACGAGTATTTTAGCTATCGGTTTCTCTTTTGGCATAGTAGCCTCCGTGATGTGGTTTTTATCATATTTCCTGCAAAATTAGGAAATTCTGTTATTAAGAGCTTTATTTTAACGAGGCGCGTTAATCTCATTTTATTGTCTGGTAATAGGCTATTAAGATTGCTTCGTCGTTATACCCCTCGCAATTACATATAATTCGCCGTTTTGCGTGGTTCATTAGTTTTTATCTCGAGATTACATAATTCCTGCGAAATTGCAATTCTCCATAAAAGCGATTTAAATCACTCTCTCCCAAAAAAGGCGCTAAAATGGCGAACCCATTATCCAACGAGCCGTTAATGCTCCACGACTGACTACAGACTCGCTTTTTATAATCAGCTTCTGCTAACCTATTTTTTTCAATCTCCTTATTTCTTCTACCCAGCTTTTTGCACCGGCCATCGACCACGCGGTTTCGAGCATCCCGCCAGTCTCGCTCATAAATACGATATGCAACATCGGCAGACGGCCCCATCGCCCTGCGAAGCTTCTTACGGTATCGGCGGTTAAGATATTCTTTATAGGTATCCTGAGCGATTTTTCGGGCGCCCACATAATGAAATCGAGATAATCTGGCGTCAATACGAGAAGGCCGTTTCCGCGCAATTTAAAATTCTCTCCGGGAAAAGCTGCGCAATTAGGTCCGTTAGCGGACATAACGACCTCCGTTCCGGCGTTTTCCATAAGCCAGCGCTCCTTGGCTTTCCGCGCGACCCTGGCGACAACAACCCATAGCGCTATCAGGACTAGGATACCGAAACCAACGG
>QMZY01000187.1 GCA_003663415.1 Candidatus Aenigmatarchaeota archaeon | reverse complement strand
ATATTCAATATTACAAAGGAAAAATAGTTTTAGTAACAGGAGGAGCAGGAGCAATAGGAAGTAATCTCACAAGAGCATTAGCTAAAGCGGGAGCCAAAATGGTGATAGTATTAGATAATCTCTCTGCTGGCTATAAATGGAATGTCCCTTCTTTACCAAATGTAATGTTTGTAGAGGGAGATATTACTAATGATACAGATTTAAAAAGAGTATTTAATGAGAAACCAGAAATTGTTTTTCACTTAGCAGCTTTTTTTGCTAACCAGAACTCTGTTGATTATCCTGAAAAAGACCTTTGGGTTAATGGTTTTGGAACACTTAAATTATTAGAGTATTCTCGCCTAACAGGTGTAAAAAGATTCATTTATGCTTCCTCTGGTTGTTCTATTTATGGAAGTAGTGCACCATTACCTTTAAAAGAAGAATTCATGTCAATGAATTTAAGCACACCTTATCAAAATACAAAAATGTTAGGGGAACTTTATTGTAATTTCTTCTACAATCATTATGGATTACCAGTAGTTAAAACGAGGTTTTTCAACTCCTATGGTCCTGGCGAAGTGCCTGGACAGTATCGTAATGTAATCCCTAATTTTATATATTGGGCAATGAAAGGATTACCGTTGCCAATAACAGGTACAGGAGAAGAGACGCGTGATTTTACATATGTTATGGATTTAGTTGATGGGCTGCTTAGAGCTGGTTATTATGAACAGGCGATAGGACAGGAATTCAACCTCGCTTCTGGAAAAGAGACAAGAATAATAGATTTAGCTAATATGATTAACGAGGCAGTGGGTAATACGGCAGGGGTTAAATACGTGAGCAGACGAAAATGGGATACCAAGAGCCGTCTCCTCGCCTCTATAGAAAAGGCAAAAAAGCTTGTTGGTTATGAGCCAAAAACAGAATTTAAAGAAGGTCTCATAAACACAATACAATGGTTCAAAGAGAACTGGGACAAAATAGAGAAGGCAGCAAAGTTCGGTCCGGGAGTTTCTTCTGCGGTAAGAGATGCAACATGGTTGGAAAAACTAAGGGAGAAAAAATGAGATACTTAAGATATTTGTGCTTAAGATACTTGCGACCGATTAAACTTAATCTATCAGATGAGGAAGCTTTGAGAGATGTAAGCGAATTTTTGGGTTGTAGCCTTAAAGAACTGTTACCTGAAGCAAGATTAAAAGATACACCCGAAGAGGATAAACTTTGGAGAGAGAAGAACAGAAGAACAAAACAAGATTACAGAGATTATTACTCCAAGAACATTCATTACTTGGAAAGACAAGATTACTATCATAGGAAAGCAGATATGAGCTTTCTATATCTGATAAAGAAAGGGGATTTCTATTAGATTATGGCTGTGGGACGGGAATGATAGATTTCCATGCGAAATTAAAAAGGCCGGATATTAAACTTTTTCTTGCAGACATACCTGAAGCAATAACGAAAGAATGTTGTATCTGGAGACTTAGGAAATATGGAATTGATTTCAAATGGTACGATATACCTTATAGCGAAGATATCAAATTTAAAGAAAAATACGACTTTATAAGATGTCGGGATGTACTGGAACATACTTTTCATCCATTGAAAGTAGTAAAAACTTTTTTTGATTCTCTTAATGTAGGTGGTTATTTGGATGTGGATTTTGTGTTTGATCCCCAATGCAAAAAGGAAAATACACCTGAAGCTCAAGCAGCTCGTGAAAAAACTTTAGCGTTTATAGAAAATAACTTCAAAGTTTTATATGCGAAGAGAAAGACAGGTAGGTATCTATGTCAAAAAAGATAGATTGTAATTCAGCAACAAGTACCTATCTACGCATATGGCTCAACTATATGGATTTGGGCATGAAAATCCTAGAGCGGAAGCTAAGAACAAAATTATTTGGCCATCCCTCGCAAGAAAGGATCAAAGAATACAAGACAAAGTTAAATTCTTACTTTGACAATCTTGAAGAATTCGTGTTTAAAAGTGAAATGCAATCTTCTGAAGGTGAAACTGTGAAGCTCATTACTTATAAGGATGATAATTTATATGCGCCATGTATCAAACAGATTTTAGGGGATCACTTTCAAATACAATCCGAGATTAGTAGGACTGAAAGTCAACATAAAGTAATTATTTCAAATGGAAATAAAAGAAGAGAAATT
>QMZY01000186.1 GCA_003663415.1 Candidatus Aenigmatarchaeota archaeon | reverse complement strand
TTCATCATACAAATAATATGTCTTTAGTATATAACTTTTACGGGCAGGACTCTAACTCTTCGGTTTTCGAACCTTCGGTTCGACCGTTGCACTAAGCCTCGGTCTGCTTCGCAGACGTAACTACCAGCGATTTAACGGTTCCGCTCATTGCATCTCGCTCCAGCCAATCGGCCACGGCGACTCCGGTAAATCACATGTGTTGTACGGCATTGCTTTGCAGGCTCTCTTTTATAATATGATGACAAATAATAATCAGGGTAAAAAAGAAAGTAAAGTATGTTACAATATGCCCAAAATGTGGCAGCAAAGATGTTTCTGCAGATTTTTCAAACCCGGCTGCTGTTGCGACTGGATTGTTCCAAAATTTTAAAAAATGTCGTCATTGCGGTCACATAGGTATGATGTTTCCTGAGGTACCGGAGAGCCAGGTCCCAAAGAAACCAAAAAACATCAAGACGATAAAAGAAAAAACAATGGTAGATGTAACTTATGGTCGTGGAATAGCTGCTTTATGGAAATATATTGGACCGCTTGGGATAGTTACAAGTTTGATCATTTTCATTTATTATAAACCCCCATTGAATATAATTGGGGTTGTTTGTGGTTTTCCTATAACAACTTATCTGATATTTTTTGCTTACCGCAGAAAACTAGTCCAGAAGAGTGCATTCCTTAGGGTTTTTTCTGTTTTTATAATCTTGTATACTTTCTTTGGTCTGTTTTTGTGGTTAATGCTCTTTGCAAGGTAGAGAGCCCGCTACGCAACGCTTCGCCCTTCGGTCGGTCCTAATGAACTCGTATAAGGTTCAACGAGTGCGGAATATTTTCGTGTTTCTCCATCCAATCGTTCGCTAATGCTCACAACTTCGTAAATTTCCATGTTCAACGAAATGCTCCTTCGCGCGCCTAAAAAGAAGGTTTAAAATAATTAAATTTTTTTATCTTATTATGAACCAAAAATTTGAAACTAGATATGTAACATTGGGTATTTGCAAATATCAAGATAAACATTTGCTTGTTAAAATATCCCCTGATTATCCATATTGTCCAGGAGATTGGGATTTTATATTTTCTCGCTCTTATGAACCAGACAAAAGTGATGAAGAAAATATTTATTGAATGTAAATACTCATACTGGTTTAAATGGAAATATTATTAAAAAGGGTTCAGTATTTACATGGCCAGACGATGAAAGTAAGATTAATTGGATAATATGGCCCTGTATTGTTGAAGTTGATAGCAAGTGCGTAAAACTCAGTAAAAAATACGTTGAGTATAGATGGGTAGAAAAAAATCAAATTCTGGATTATGATAGAAAAGGTTATCTAAGAACTGTTTTGGAGAATATTGAACTTTAATTAATTATGGCGCGCTCCGGGCACTCTGCGCAAAATCAAAGATTTTGGAGTCCTAAAAAGTAGAAGGGGCAAAAGCTTCATTATCTAATCTTTTTTCAAGAGGACAAAATTTGTCAGTTAATTCTAAGATTTTTAATGGATTTCCATCAACAAGTGTTGTATATCCTGTTCTTGCATAACCTTCTTTTAGTGCAACATTGATATCTCTTTCATCAATACCATTATATGCTGATACGACTTCATCATAAGGTAAAGCAAAAAAGAAACCAACTTTCAATGCCATTTCTGTAAAAAAATCAACGATTCTCTCAGATTCATTATAAGCAGCCATTAATGATCTAGCACTAACAAGATTATGTTTCACTTCTCTTGAAATAGGTATTGGAACAGATCCGTTAATTCCTAAAACTGGAGATTGTTGTACTCTCATAATATCTCGTATATACATAAATATTTCTGGTTCATCAATATCTGAAATATCAAGAGTGCCTTCCTTTATTTTTGGACTATATTTAGAAACAAATTTACCTACATAACCAAATCCGAACAAATCATCTAATTTTTTGGACATGTCTGTAGTAAATAAATGGGAATAATCTGCTCCGCTAAGGCTTGCACAACCATAAATCATAACTTCTTGCTCCATACTGTTTAGTAATTGTAACAAAACTTATAAAGCTTTTGCCATTATTAATTCTCTTTATGTGTGCACTCGCTTGATTGAAAGGACGGACTCCAAATTTACTCTTCGGAGTTTTTGCTACGCAAAAACCCTCTTCAGACCGCTCCTCGTTCCTAA
>QMZY01000185.1 GCA_003663415.1 Candidatus Aenigmatarchaeota archaeon | reverse complement strand
TTAGTTTTCTTTTTTCTTCCTCTTTTCCGTTTTCTTCCTCTTTTCTTTTCCGTATTTCTTGCTGTCATTAACGTCTCGATTCCTTTTAAAACCGTTTTTTGCCGTATCTTTTCATATTCTTCATAAATTCTCTTAGGATAATGAAGTGGGAAAAGATCCTCAAAACGAGGTTGTACAAATTGGAGGAAACTTGGCAATGTTTCAAGGGCATATCCACGTGCTATAACCCAAAGCCTTGAGTTACAACCCATTTCTTCAAGTTCTCTACAAACTTCTTCAAGATTTGGAATCTTGTTTTTCACCTTGTCCAAGCTCACAGGAAAGACTTTAATTCTGAAAAAGATCTTTTTTCTCAAGGATTTCGGTAATTCGTCTACAGGTGTTGTAAAAATTATTCCCGCTGCCACACTTCTAATTAAATTATAAAATTTCATGAAAGCCACTTTATCCTTTTCCCACCATGTTGTCTTGTCAAGCCAAAAACCAGCATCATCCATAATTATTAAAGGAACTCTTTTCCCGGTTTTGGCAGCCTGTTTCATAAGTTTCAATGCTCCATCAGGTTCAAAAAACAAATAATCTAACACCTTATTCCAACCGTAAATTTCAGCTCCAACATGTAAAGCGTAACTTGTTTTGCCATATCCCATTGGCCCATAAACATACGCGGTTACTAAACCATTATATTTCATGGCCCTTTTTATAAGCTTTGACAGTATCAACATTTCCCTCACCAAATTCATATAAACCGTGTTCTAAATCCTTCTCGGTTACAAAGCCAAGAGAAACAGCATCACACATTACTGTACTCACAACGTTGTCAATAACCGTGAAGATTTGTGTTGTTAAAGATGCATATCCCTGTGTTACACCTACAAATTTTTTATCCTTCCATTCATCTTTTTTCCCCTCTAGAAACCCCCTTACGTCATCTAACGTACCTATGACAATTGGGTATCTTTCTACTTCCCCTTTCTTATTTTTTATTTCAATTACAGGGAGAACATACCTTGGTTCGTAGATGTCTGGGTTGCTGCAAGTGTTTAGATGTATTTCATAGCTTTTTACGATAGATAAACTGCCTAAACATAGTTTCATCTTTTCTTCGAACTCTTTCCATTTCGCATTATTCCAGCTTTTCTTGGCTAGTTGAAACATCATGTTTGCAGTAGTTACTTTTTCAAAAACACTTCCTGTAAACGTATATTTTCGATATAGGTAAACTAAGAGTTTTCCAATCTCCCTTTTTCCTCTTTCCACTTCAATCCCTCCTTTTAAGAAGATTATAAACCGTATCTCTAAGCATTTTCAACCACATGTTAAACCCTTCATAGCTAAGATAGTATTTGTAGTTTCCATCCCCCATTTTACGGCCTGCTAAGAGCCCTATTTCCCTCATCTTCTTAACCAAAGACTTAAACTGCATCTCACTTAGATCTAATTCGGCCATGATCTCCTTCCTAGTCATAGGGCCATCTCTAAGAAACAATATGAGTTCTCTAGCCTTCTCCCTAGTTTTCCTATGCGAAGAAATCAATTTACATAAGTCCTCTAGGCCCAACTTCATCATCTCATATTCGAGTAGCTACTCATATTTAAGTAACATATAAAATTTAACCGTGAGGTATATAAATTTTATTCTTGGCAACTAAAAAAGCCAGGAGAAGGCTTCTTTTAAGCCATGTTATGCTGGTTACCAGGTTAGCGAAGGGTTAAAATTTCAACCCTTAACGTATTTGACACCTATAGAACAACATGAAAGCCACAATTCTAAGCTACGCAGTTTTCGTAAAGATCCAACCTGTCTTACGTAATGATGGTGCCGGCACTTAAAATAAGGAGAGGTTAATATACGAGTTCCGATCTTCTGATTATGATTTCTCCGTTTTTCTCCACGAAAACTATTATGTCTCCTTGTTTTAGCTTGAGTTTTTCCCTCACGTTTTTGGGGATTGTTATCTGGCCTTTTGATGTGAGCTTCGATATTCCCAGGATCTTCTCCACGACTTTCACCGTTGTAAGGATTATAGGAAATGTTTATAAAGGTTTATATGTAAGGATAATAAGGAAGTAAGAAAGTAAGGAGAGTAATACCTATGTTCCTGGAACTCTACCTGAGGACCATGCACGAGGATCCACTTTCAAAAGCCGGCCAAAT
>QMZY01000184.1 GCA_003663415.1 Candidatus Aenigmatarchaeota archaeon | reverse complement strand
GATTGCCAGGAGGATATCGGATAAGCGTATCCTGGGACTGATCCGGCGCTATCTTCAAGCTGGCATAATGGTTCATGGGGTTGTTCAGGAACGCTATGAAGGCACGCCCCAGGGCGGCCCTCTAACTCCATGAACGCAAAAGGTAACTTTGAGTTTATCAAGGTAATCCGATACAAAAGGTAGTGTAAAATACCTTGTGTAAATTCTGAGAGGGTAGAAAAAAGGGTGTTTTTCCATTAAAAGGGTTTTTAGAGAAAACTCATAAAGAAAGGAGAAGCACCCATGAACGTAGAGATAAGCGTACCGGGAGTTGTGGAGATTTTCAAGGAGATTCAGGAATAACCGAAACAGATTTTTGAGATGATTCGAGCAGAGATCAGGGAGAATGTGGGACAATACCTGTCCAAGGTGATGGAGATGGAGCTTACCCATTTTCTTGGTCGTGAGAGGTATGAACGTGGTCAAGGGGAAGTAAATCATCGCAATGGTTCCTATGGTCATAACTTTGCATTAAAGGGGATTGGAGAGGTCCAGGTTGAAGTACCCGGGGATCGTAATGGGGCATTCAAAACCAAGGTGATCCCTCGAAGCAAACGATATGAAGATGAGATCAGGGAAGATTTAAGTTTCATGTTCTTAACGGGTGTCAGCACCCGGAGTCTGTCCATGATTTCCCAGAGGCTGATAGGACGTAAAGGATCTCCTTCGGAAGTCAGTAATGCCAATAGCGAACTGATAGAGGCAGTAGAGAAGTGGAGGAGCAGGGATCT
This sequence comes from Candidatus Aenigmatarchaeota archaeon, assembly GCA_003663415.1. Taxonomy (GTDB): domain Archaea; phylum Aenigmatarchaeota; class Aenigmatarchaeia; order QMZP01; family QMZP01; genus QMZY01. Next base: position 1,396 of record QMZY01000184.1, on the reverse strand, counting down.
TTCTGAAGAGCCGATCAAGTATATCTTTTTAGATGGTGTGAACTTTGATATGCGCGTAGACGGCAGTATTGAGAAAGTCCCGGTGCTGGTGGCTATAGGGGTTACGGAAGAAGGCCAAAAGCGTGTTCTGGGGTTCCAATCTGGTGACAAGGAATCAGCTCCTACCTGGCGGGAGTTCCTCAAGGACCTAAAGAGGCGGGGACTAGATAGCGCCCTGGTAGTCTTGGGAGTTATGGATGGATTACCGGGCTTGGAGAAGGTATTCAGAGAGGAATTCCCAAGGGCCAAGGTCCAGAGGTGCCAGGTACACGTGGCGCGCAACGTTCTGGCCAAGGTGCCAAGAAAGCTTAAGAAAGCTGTGGCGGATGATCTAAGGTCCATCTTCTATGCCTCTTCCAAAGGTAAGGCCTTGGAATTTTTCAATACCTTCAAGGACAAATGGCAGAGAGAGCTCCCCTCTGCAGTCAAATGCCTGGAGAATTCCATAGAGGCCTGTTTGGCCTTCTTTATGTGTCCGGCGGAGGAGGAATGGATTTCACTAAGGACCACAAACATCATAGAACGCCTTAATAAGGAATTTAAAGGAAGAACAAAGCCCATGGAAATCGTAGCAGGAGAGAATGCCTGCTACATGTTACTGGCTTTTATAAGCCTGAAGATGGAACTCCAATGGAGGTCAAACCCTTTAGGAAAAGTGCGTAATTCCGCTCTGGCGGGACCATTCCTTCAGGATTTGGCTGTAGATGAATTTACACAAAATTTTTGAAACATTACCTACAAAAGAAAAATAAAGCTTGACAATGTGTCATAAAAGGTTGTATGTATATGACCTATGACAAGATCCTCCAAACAGGAACGGGCCCAACGTATCAATACTGCGTTGGTTTTGATAAAGAGCGAAGAATCTTTATCAAGGGCAACGATGGCATTGGCGAAGCGATATCGCATCTCCAAACGTCAGGCCTACCGCTATGTACGCGAGGCAGAAGTGATTGGAAAGCAGATTCCGGTACCGGATACAAAGATTGCCTTTACGGTGAAGCTATCCAAAAACCTGATCAAGGCACTTCGAAAATATGCAAAGAGTACCGGGCAAAGCTTAAGCGAGATAGTGACTCAAGCGCTGGAAGCCTTTTTGCAAAATGGTCGGGGGCGTGGTTAAGAGGGGAAAATGCTTCAGAGAAATCAAGCTGCAATACAGCTATGACCGGCTGTCATCGGAAAAGATCAGGCAAGTTTATAAGCTCTTGGTCCCTGAGAGGATCTGGGAACGGGTTTATGGGGATGATATTTTAGAGGAACAATTAAGAGGTCCGGTAGATGAAGCCTGCAGCGATTTATGCACGAGTGTCCTCAGAGCGACAAAAAGAGGAGCATACGATTGGTAGTCAGGTTT
>QMZY01000183.1 GCA_003663415.1 Candidatus Aenigmatarchaeota archaeon | reverse complement strand
TTTTAAAATAATAAAAAATGCTTGCCAAAAACCAATTTTTATTTTGGCTAAATCAATAATATTTCTTAAATCAAAATAGCGCCGCAGTTTACCAGCCGCAATTGCTTTAAATTCAATCCCTTCTTTTTCAACAATCTTACGTTCTGGACCTGTCATTGTTCCCAACCACAAAACTTGATAATCTTTTATTTTTTGTTGGTTGTTTTTTGTTAATTGCTGGTGAATAGCAATCAAGGGACTAACCGAGCCCATAGTGCCACCACCTGTAAAAAGGATTTTCATATTTTTCCTTACCCAAACATAAATGCCAGGGCTGAATTTTTGTGTAAATTTGTGTTCTTATTTCTGCAAACTCGCACGAAACACACCGAATCCTTGATTACCGCCGCTTTGCTCTTCCATATCAAAACGAGACTATATTAACCAAAGTATAAATCAATCCCCCAACAAATACTAAAACCAAAAATACAGACACTGGCAAGGCAAATTTCTTTGAAAGGGCGTATTCTGGCTGGCGTTCACTTTTTTTGCGCGCCTGCCAATAAGCAAAAATATAAATCACACCATTAACACCAAAGCCCAAAGCGCCGACAAGGCTAATAATTTTAATAAAATCCTGAAGGCCTAAAAAATAAATCGCAAGAGGAACAATTAAGGTTAAAAGCCAAGCTAAAAAATGCGGCATTTTAAAATCATAATTATAAATCTCTTTTAATGCCAATCCTACTGTTAAAAAACTGGTGGAGATAGTAAAAAAAGCAAAAACGTTACCAATAATGATAATAGTTGGGCCCATAACATTGCCTAAGCCGACGGTTGCTACCTCAGTAGTGCTTTCCCCTGTCACGCTAATCACAATCCAAGCAAACATTAAATAAACCAAAGAAGGAATTAAAGCCCCTAAGAAAATTGATTTTTTAAAAAGGTGTTCTTTGTGAAATAATATCTCCCTCACTTCAGGCACAGCTACCATTCCTGAGCAAGCAAACAAAACTACACCATAAGGAAGTAAAATTTTAGTTAAGTTAAAGGTCAACAAATTGTTGGGATTGAAGTGGTCAAGCGAGAGCAATAAAATAATAAAAACAATTAAAAAGATTGCGAGACTTAAAATAAACTCTGTGTTTTTAATTAACTTAATTCCAAAATATAGAAATATGGCAGCTAAAATATAAAACAATAGGCTCCAAAAAATTTGAGCTCCGCCCAAAACCGCAGATAAAACCTCGCCTATGCCCACAAAGTAAGCTAAAAGCGAACCTGAAATAGCCAAGACTAAAATGAAAGAAGTAAGGTTTTTCCAGAACTTGCCCAAATATTTTTCCACATAACCTGAAACTTGATGTTTGCCATAAGTCCTTAAAGTTATTTCACCAAACATTAACTTAATAGAAATCATAGCAAAAGTAACAATTACCAAAACAACTACTCCTGTCCAGAAGCCAGCTTGAGCAAAAACATAAGGAATGCCCAAAATACCGGCGCCAATAATTGTGCCAACTAAAGTTGCAATTGCTTGGAAAAGTGGAATATTTTTCATAATGTCATCCTGAATAAAGCAAAGGATTCGGTGAAAGAATATAAAAAAATACAGGATATAAGATATAAAATTATCGCCTTACTAAAATTTCAAACGCTTTTAATGAATTTGGCACAATCTCAAAATTATCAAACTCACCTTCTGTTACCCATTTGTAACCTGTATGCTCCCAGTCTAATCTCACTTGGTCAGTATTAACTTCACAAAGTACTGGATGAGTTATCCATTTCCTGTTTATCTTTTCATCAATCATTTCATAAGTTTTGCCTGGAATAATTTTAATAATATTTTTTTCACTTATTCCAATCTCTTCTTGAAGTTCTTCTTTAACTTTTTCTTCTAAACTTTTCTCATCATCTAAAAAGCCAGCTAAACTGCTCCACATATTTTTATAAGCCAAAACTTTATCACTTCTTTTTAAGAGCAAAAACTTATTTTTATGTTTTACCCAGCAGACCAGAACCCGGCACTTGTATTTATTAGTATAATCAATTTTGTTTGGCATCCTGTTAATTGTTAGTTGTTTTTTTTATTAATTGATTTTGGTACCGCTACGGGGAGTCGAACCCCGGTTTCATGGCTGAGAACCATGTGTCCTAACCACTAGACGATAGCGGCATAACTGTTAGAC
>QMZY01000182.1 GCA_003663415.1 Candidatus Aenigmatarchaeota archaeon | reverse complement strand
TGGGACGACGACGGCGAGGTCGATACCGACTACGAAGCGATTGTCCCGATGGACAGCGTTCCGACTACCTACGAAGCCGGCGACAACAGCTGGCTCTGGCGGACTACGGTTCCGGTCGGGAACTTCACCAGCCCGGAAAATATCTACTATCGTGTAACCGCCTACGACGCCGATTACGATTTTCTCCGCGAGGGCGACCGGACTGTCTCCAGCGCGGACAGTGTCTGCCCGGTTCTCGGCGGGCCTGTGGCGACCTACGTTACTCCACAGCCGGGAGAGATAACCGCCTGCGCCGACCAGATAGTAATTATCAGCCTGACCGACCCGGACGGTGTCGACCCGGCGCCGATGGTTCTGGTAATCGGCGGTCAGACTATAACCTGGCCGGACAGCCGACTCTCCTACGACCCTGTCGCGGGCGAGTTGACATTCGACCCCGGTGCGGATATCTGGACGAACGAGCAGACAATTACGGTATTTTTAACTCTGGCCGAGGACAGCCTCGGCAACCCGATGTGGGATACGCTCGAATACAGCTTCCGGGCGGATTTGGAACCCCCGGCTTACGCGAACAACTACCCGCCGGACTGGGCTATGATACGCAATACCCAGACTGAAGTCTATGTGGAAATAACGGACAACCTCGCGGGAGTGCGCAATAGCGAAGTCAGAATGGACATCTACGGGGAAAGCTACGATTTAAGCTCGTCCGCGCTCGATTTCAACAGCGGCGTTCTGACGTTCTACCCGAGTGCCGCGAATATCGAGTTCACCGCCGGAGATACCGTCTGCGCAACCGTTTACGCCGGCGATAACCCCGATTTGTGCGAGCCGAACCGAAGCGAGTTCGAGTGGTGTTTCCTGATGGAACCGAAAATAACCTGCTACGAATACCCGAACCCATTCACACCAAACGGCGACGATATCAACGATTTCGCGGTTTTCGACTACCCGCTGATGTTCTCTGGCGAAGCCGAACTGATAGTGTTCGATGTCCGAAATAGACTGGTCTATCAGAACGTTATCGGACCGGTAAGCGATTTCACCGATATCGACAGCCGCAAATGGCACGGAACAGACAACGAAGGCAATAAACTCAGACCGGGACTATATCTATACATCATCAAAAAAGACGGCGAAATAGTGTGCAACGGAACTATCGTCCTGCATAGATAATCAGCAAATCTTTAACAAAACCGCAAAAAGCCGCCGTCTTAGGTGGCTTTTATTTTTTTTCTATTTAAGTAATCGACCTATCTAAAAATAGTTTGCCAAAATAACCTCTTTCTTTATATTGTTATTTATCGTATAATTATTCATCAAATCCGATTGGGAAAAACCGCCCTAAAAACAAAGAAAAAAATATGCGAATCTCAATGTTACTTTTGTTCTATGTTGTAGCGGCCTTCGGCTTGACCGTGCACGACATTCAGTATTCGACTACCGGGGTGTCGCCATACGAAGGCGATACTGTTACCGTGTCGGCAATAGTTACTGCTACAGATTACGACGGCGACAAATACTATATCGGCGACCCCGGTGGTGGCCCGTGGAGTGGGGTTTATGTCTACGATTATACGTATTCTGTAAGTCCGGGAGATTGGATAACAATTACCGCCGAAGTCGATGAATTTTACGACCTCACAGAATTGAAGAACGTAACCGCGCTTACGGTGGACTCGACCGGTTCCATCCCGCCGGCATACACGACGAACTGTGCCGATGCCGATACATCCGAAGCTCTCGAAGGTGTCCTTACTACACTGTCTAATCTTGTGGTTACCGACGATAATCACGACGAATGGGAGGTTACCGACGCAACCGGGACATTAAAAGTAAAACGGGGCTTCGATTACGGCTATTCTCCGACAACCGGCGATACGATTATTTCGCTAACGGGCATAATCTCGTATTCATTCGGCGAATTTTTTCTCGAACCCAGATTCGACGACGACATCGAGACATCGGACACGACCGTTATCGACACTACTGAAGCGCCGTATCACACTATCGCCGAGCTACAGGCCGACCCTTCGGCATTCGAGGGTGATACCGTCCGTATAGAGGGTGTCGTTACTATCGGCGTAGGGCTTATCGACGACGACTACCTTAAAGCCTATGTTCAGGACACAAGCGGCGCCGGATTACTTCTCTTCGACTACGATATACCAC
>QMZY01000181.1 GCA_003663415.1 Candidatus Aenigmatarchaeota archaeon | reverse complement strand
GTTATAACGGATTAACCGACCTAAGCTAAATATCGAATAGCTAAACTCTCCAGTATTTTCTGAGGACTGCCACCGGTGCCGAAACGGCGGTCAGGTCGGGCGTTTCCCCTTTTTCGCGGCGGCTGATATATTCTGCAAAACTACCTCTAATAATTGTCCAGTAAGACTCGAATTTAACGTTGTCGCCTCGCCATTGGATAAGTCTCTCGGCGGCCTGCTCGAAAGTCTCGTGTTCTTTTCTACCAAAGCGGTCGACTATGTGCTCGATAAGTTTCGGGGTAAAATACATCGTATTCTTCCCTATATCGTTCTCTGCGATATACTCGTCGACGATATCCCCGATACGGCGGACCTCGGAAATATCCAGGTCGTTGGGGTGCGATACGATATAATCGAACCAGCGAATTATTAGTTTAACCGCGCGCCGAACCTTGCGGTTTACATAGTATTGAAACAACCAGACCACGCCAGCTATTATTATGAATAGAAAAATTACGGCTATTAACGTTTTTTCCATAGTAATCCTACTGAAACGTGATTTTTCTAACCGCAACTTTAAAGGGGCGGTTACAAGGTGTGGTTACAATGAATATTCTCTCGATTAACTTATTGTTCTTCAACCCTATAGTCAACCCTATAATTATTTCGGGTGTAGTTAAAAAATCGTTGATTTATGCCTTTGTGTTTCTTATAATTATATATAGGTTCGTAGTTTTTGTAAAAAGTTACTAATAAACACGTTATTACAAAGGAGCGTTAGCGGCCAAAGGAATTTCCGCTAGAGAGCGCGGTTGCTTAAGCAAGTTTTTATTTCGTTCAAGAATACTTTCATTTTTTAACGATACTTACTACTCGCTTTTCAGCAAAGAACGGTGGTATTGTTTTAACCATAATTATCGCAGGTAGTTATGGACTTAAAAGGCAATAAATCGAGTGGGGAACGGTTCCTCGAGGAGTTTGGAAAGGGTAATTTTCTCGGGACCAGACACCAGGTCGAAGCACTCGTGCGTGAAACCGCTTTAGCCGCTTCGACTGGCGAATCCCCGCGCATTCTCTGGGGAATGGCCTCGGATATGCCAGACCGCTCGATCCGTTGCGCCATAGGAATACTACTGGAACTTCTCAGGCTTCGCACTCGCAGATGGCCGACGATAGGAGCTATCAGACAACTCGAGGGGCTTTTTGCCGAGGAGATAAGAACCGGTAAGAAGTTGTTCGCGGATAACGAAAGGTCGTGTGCCGAAAAGCTGCTGGTGGGATATATCCTGCGGCATCCGCGTGACGCCGACGGTTCTGTTCTTGCGCTTACGACCCTGGCGGAGTATCTCGACCCTCGGCCTATATATCGTAGGGCTATGGCGACGTTAGCGAGGCGGAAGGTTTTTGCACCACCGGTTCGTGAACGATTTTCAGAACTCGAACTTGCCCCGCCTCGTATCTTTTCTAGACGGAAAAATAATCTATAAAAAAGGCTCCTTTTCAGGAGCCGTTTTACCGGGGAGAACAGGGGAGCGCGTTATTTTATATAATCTCCCCGTTATGTTAACTCGACTATTTTATTCCCGCCAATCTTATCCCCCTTTGTATAGTCTCGCCCGCCGCTCTTGTTGTATAAAGAGCCTCTTTGAGTTTGCCGCTGTCCCGATAGGCGAGTGCATCTGATTGTAGCTTCTCCGCGCGATGAAGAAGGTCTATTGCGGGTTCCGACCCGCTTGTCTCGATTTTCGGGGCGAAATCGGCAATTAGTTCTTCGGTATGGGCAAGAGCGCGGTCCACTTCGGCATAGTGTATCTCGTCGTTTTCTTTCGCGGTTCTAACAGAAAGGTCTGTCATCCTTCTGGCTTCTATCGTTAGTTTTTCGGCCTGAGCGGTTTCTCCGGCATCGAGAGCTGCCTTCGCCTGCCGCTGGATTTCGCGTGCCTGGTCGAGCATCTGCTCGGCGTCCCGGCGTCCCGACTCATCGACTGGTTCCGCAGCGATTTCTATAAGCTCGTCGGTGCGGGAAACAATCCCAACAACCTCGGCGGATTGTGGGCCTCTTCTACTCGCGATTCGCACCGCTCTCTGCGTCAGTGAGAAAACCTCCTCTAAAAGCCTCAAAGCCTCCTGCGGGCGGCCCTCGTTATAAAGCTTTTCAGATTCGGCGAACATATCGCGAGCCGTATTCAACAACGC
>QMZY01000180.1 GCA_003663415.1 Candidatus Aenigmatarchaeota archaeon | reverse complement strand
GCCCAAGTTATTGGATACACTTTCAAAATATGACATGAAAGCCAGTTTCTTCTCCGTAATGGGCTGGGAAGGCGATTTTCTTTCAACAGTGAAGTATCGCATCATAAGGGCAAAAGCTCACACACCTTCAACTGACTTCGTAGGAAGACTTGGCTCAACAGATAAACAATCATCTTTAAAGCTAACCAAATTTGTTTCGGGATATTCCGAGCTTCTTAGATGTCTTTTTTTCCCAGTAAAATTTTCACATGAAAAAGACATTCTGTATATGATTAAGGAGGAAGGACATGAACTTGGCGTTCATGGATATGTTCATGTTAAATGGCATAATTTAAAGAAAAACGAAGCAGAGAAGGAATTCCAACAGATGACATCTTCTTATGAGAAGCTTTTTGGAGAACGACCGAAGGGTTTTGCATCTCCTCGTTTTATCTCAAATAACACTGTGAGAGAACTAACCGAGAAACATGGTTTCAAGTATTCTTCGCTAACATATGGAGAAAAACCTTTCTTTCCGGTACTAAATGGACAGCTCTGTTCTCACGTTGAGATTCCTGTAACAATAGATATGATAGATGACAAAGGACTTATAGTGCCAATTCTTTATTATTTCTCGAGGACTGGGTTATCCGATTCAAAAATCGTGGAAGAAGCGACTAAAAGAATTGATGAGAAGCTCAGGGCAAATAAATTGGCAAGCATGTATATACATCCAAAAGATGAGGGTAGATACCTTCAACCTCTTTTTGAAAAAGTTATCAAGCACGTACATGATTGGGGGTGCGAGGTTAAGACATTTGAAGAAATAGCGGTAGAATACACGAAACAAGCTAAGGGTGAGGAGATTGGAAATCACAGTTAAGGATTTAACAATAGAAGATGAGAAGGAGTGGCAAACTTTCGTATATGAGTCAAACAATGGCACGGTTTACCATCTTTTAGAATGGAGGGATATACTTAAGAAGGAATATCAATTTAAACCTGAGTATCTTTTAGCAAGGGATTCGGATGCTAAAATTTGTGGTGTTCTTCCACTTTTTTACGTTAAGAACTTTCGTGGTGCAAGGTTAGAATCTCTACCGTTCTCAATTTATGGAGGACCGATTGCCACTACAACCGATGCTTTTTCCATGTTGATAAAGGCTGCTATTGAAAAGAGTATAGAAATGAAGAGTAAATATCTCGTTCTGAAAATGCAGCACGACCTGCAAAAAAACGTTATTGTTGAAAATAATCTCATTGAGGATAAATATTATATTCGTTCGGTATTAGAATTATCAGAGAATCAAGATGAAACATGGGCAAAATTGTCAAGGGACAAGAAGAGGCAGGTAAAAAATGCGAGGAAGATGAACGTAACCGTGAGAATAGCAGAGAATCTCGACGACGTTAAATCCTTTTATGAACTGGAATTGCTGACTCGAAAGAAGCATGGTCTGCCTACACCATCGTTACGATATTTTTATGATATATGGCGAACATTAGAGGCAAAGAACCTGGTGAGGATATTGTTGGCAGAGCACAATGAGAAGGCAATAGCGGGTACGATGTTGTTCACATTTAAGGATACAATATTATATGCGATTGGTGCATCGGATATGAGATACTTAAAATACAGACCAAACAACCTGGTTCTATGGGAAGGAATCGAATGGGGCTGCAGAAATGGCTATCGCTATTTCGACTTCGGTGGCACGCCTTCAGACCATCTGTCACTGCTGGATTTCAAAAAAAGATGGGGCGCAATAAATAATTTCTATCCCTATTACTATTTCCCACAAAAATATAGTATTAAGTCGGACACCGCCGCACAAAATAACAATGGCATTGTGCAACGAGCTGGGACGTATCTATTTAAGAAAATGCCCATTTGCATTTCAAAAATTGTTGGACCACCTTTGATAAAATATTTTGGGTGAAGTTTAAGATGGCAAGTATTTTGAGGTTATATCGCCCATTTTTAAGGATTATAGCGTGTTGGATGCCTCAGAGAATCAGAAACAAATTATATAACTGGTCAGGAATACATGTAGGAAAAAATGCCAATATAAATAGAGGATGTTATTTTGTCGATTCTTCAAAGGGGAATTTAATACACATCGGCGATCGGGCTACTATAGCTCCAGGCGTTATTTTCATTGCATCATCGGAACCGGACTCTTCGATTTTAAGAGAAT
>QMZY01000179.1 GCA_003663415.1 Candidatus Aenigmatarchaeota archaeon | reverse complement strand
TCCTTGTATACTACAGTCGGAGTGGCACGACGTGCAGCATACATCTCCTTTCTCTCAGATTTGTTTTGGGGCCACTCGCCCGGGGCCGATGAGCGTGACATTTTATATGGTGGAGCTGCTCAGCTACCCCGCACAGGAGGTTGACGCCATCGGCCCATTGGACTTATCGCCTATTTGGGTTTATACTGGTACCTGAGGCGCGCCACCGTTTCAAGCACCTGTCGGGCCTCAGGCACCGACGTACAGGATTCTGCGGCCTGGTCTGCACAGCAGGGTAACGACCTTTGATGGGAAACCTATCGGCGGGCGCGTCCCGACCCTTGGATAACAGCAAGGTTACGTGCATCCCCTGTTTGGACAGATCGGGATAGGCGCTACTCACCATCCCACCCTGGAAAGGAGGTGAATACCGATGCCCATGACCTTTGCCCGTCTGCTCGACCCCTGTTTCGAAGACGATGACGATCCCTTCCGCCACTATGATGTGCGGGGCGAACCGCTCGAAGACCGTCTCTACCTACCCTGCGGGATTGACCCCCACAAGAAGGTCTGCTATGCCGCCTTCGTCCATCCGCTGCCCCACCGCCAGGAGATCCTCACTCACCGCCGTATCCCTAATCGAGACCTTCAGGCTGCTTTGTGGCTGGTTCAAGAGGGAAAACGGCTGGCCCATCAATTCAAGGCTACGCCGATCTATGTCTTCGAGACCTCCGGCCCCTACTGGCGGCCCTACCGCCTTTTCCTGCACCAACTGGGATTGCCCACCGCTACCGTCAGCGGCCGCCAAACGAAGCGGGCCAGGGGGACGGGAACGCGCAAGACCCACAATGACCTCAAAGCCGCTTACCTCATCGCCAAGGTCTTCAAACAAGGTGAGTCCCACGCTTCCCGCATCCCCCCTGAGCCCATTGCCTCCCTGCGGGAGTACGCCCGGCTCCATTTCTTCTTCGTCAAGTACTCCGTGGCCATCCAGAACCGCATGTTCGACATTCGCTACCAGACTCACCCTGGCTTCGACGACCTCTTGTCCAAACCCACTATCCCTACTGCTCTGGCCCTGGCTAAAGAGGAGCTGATGCATCCCGTCAGGTTACTGCAAGCCGATCACGACGAACTGGTTCAGACGCTCCGCCGTGCCAGCCGGGGCAAGCTCGGTGATCAGCTGGCCGATGCCCTGCACCATTCTGCCTTGACTGCCTTCTATGCTCCTTACGCTGTTGACGCCCTCTCCTTCAACCTGCGTATGCTGGCCGAGGCCTATGACCATATCCACCGCCATATTTTGCCGCCCCTCCGTGCCCGGATGGATGATTGCCTGAACCGACTCCCCTTCGAGCAGTACCTGCCGGAGATGCCTTACGTTGGACCGGTTACCACCGGTACCTTTCTCGGAGAACTGGGCCTCCCTTCCTGGTTCAAAACCGTGGACAGTGTTGTGGCCTGGTTCGGCTTTGACCCCAGCCTCTCCGAGTCCGCTGACCACGAGACGGGTACCTCTCACCTGACCAAGCGCGGGACCAAGTATGGCCGGCGCATCTGGTGGCTGGTAGCCCGCAACTGGAGTCGCTACGTCTCTCAGGGACGGCGTATGTTCAAGAAGGAGTTCTACGTCCATGGGCTCTCCTATGACGGCGCGATTTGTGTCATCGCGGCTAAACTCGTGCGCATCGCCTTCGCGATGGTGCGTGACGGCACTCACTTTGACATGAGCAAAGCCTTCCCAGGCTGAGCGCCGGACAACCCGAAGATACTTTACATAAACCGATGTGAACCACCACACCGGACAGGGGGACTGTTGCGCCTCGCCGACCTGACCTTGCTCTTAGATCACTTCCCCCGCCAACTTGACACGTTCATAGAAATCTCCTGTACAGTCTGTCCAACGGCCCCGGCGGCTTTGACCAGGTTCTCCTCAATGGTTCGCCGCCATTCCTCCGGGATGGTGGCCCGGTAGCGGATCAGCCATTCACCGAGCAAGGCTTGGCCTTTAGCCACCAGTTGTTCTCTCTGCGCCCACAGACTCTCTACCTGATTGATCACCACCGGCACCAAGAAGGCCATCAACCCGGCTATCATCAGAATGACCATCAGGTACACAATGATGATAGCCAGAGGACGCGAAAGCCTGCGCTGCTTGAGGACGGCCGGCATGTAGTGGTCAATGCGCCGCACCAGGGGATA
>QMZY01000178.1 GCA_003663415.1 Candidatus Aenigmatarchaeota archaeon | reverse complement strand
TTAATTTTTTTCTCTAGTCCTCTTATCTTCTCAAAAAATCTCCCCATTTTTTTAGGGTATTTTCTTAAAAAACCTTTTTAGCAATCCTCCAGTTTTAATTAATTCTAACACCTGCTAAAAGAAATCTCAATAAATCGTATTACCTAACATAAACCCAACAAAAGGATAAAGGTTTTTTGCAATATAAAACAAGACCAAGATTGCCTAAGAATCTAAGAGAAAACCCTGTCTTAATAATTATATCTGCGACGACCCTTACTCCATTTTATCGAAACTTTTTCATTTCACTTACATTTTAGATAACTTAATACGTTGTTTTAACAAACTAACAAAAATTTGTTAAAATCAAAAAAAAATGGAAAAAAATTCGAATTTAAAAAGGCAAAGAAAAAACCTAAAAATCCGCTAAAAATGTATAAAAAAGTATGTAAAAAACTAACAAAAAACCCGACTAAAAATTTTCTGTCAGGATACCATTCTTGAGTCCAATAAGCACAAAGAGAAAATAAAATTAGAAAAAAAAGAATTGCAGAAAAAAATAAAATTTTCATTCCCAAGTTTAGTGGAAAAAATAAAAAAACAAAGAAAAAGGAAAGGGGAACAAAATATAAAATCCTTTTTTCAACTGTATCTAGGGTCATTAGATTTGAGCGGTTTTTGGTCTGTATCTTCCTTGAGAATCTCTTTCAAAATACTTTTTGTTATAAAGATAAAGGAAAACAGTAGTTGGCTTTACAATCCTTTGCTTTCTAACTTCCTCTAAAATTTCCTCTTTTGTCATCGGTCTTTTCTTTTCTTTCAAAATTCTCAAAATCACATCTTTTACTTCTCCTGGAAAATAACCCCACTCAGCTAAAGCATAAGTTCCTCTTCCAACTAAAACAAATCTTTCATCTTTTATAAGTTCGTTATGAACTGTCGGTACCTTTGCACCTTTAATTTGGGCTGCAATTTCTGTAAAGTGAAGGGGTCTTTGAGCTTTTTTCAAAACCAAATAGGCCTTATCTCTAATTCCTCTTGGTTTTATTTCAGGCCATTCTAAAAGTCCATAGAAACCTTCTTCATTCTTGGCCACAATTTTTGAGATCTCAAGAAAAGAATTCAAAACTTCTCTCTCAATTCCAAAAATCTTTGAGATCTCTTCAAATTTCAAAAGTTTTCTTTCTTTCTTGAAAAACTTTACTAACTTTGACAAAAACTTTTTGGCTCTTTCCAAATAATTCTTGCCTATGGTCCAGAGAGTAAAAAATTCATCGGTCTGATTCTTTCTTTGAAATCTTTTATCCAATTTCAAAAGCAAAAGAATTTCTCTTCCCTTTTCTAAAACTAAATTCTCTTCTTTCCTCACCCCTCCTTTTTTCTTAAACTCTGAAAAAATAGAATCGAAAACTGCTTTTTTGGTTCCAATCTCTTCTCTAATTTTTTTCAGGGCAGCTTCCTCAATTTGTCTTACTCTCTCTCTACAAACTCCAAAATCTCTACCAATAGCTTCTAAAGTTTCTTTTTCTTTCCCGAAAAGGCCAAATCTTCTTTCTATAACCTCTCTTTCTCTTCCGTTTAAATTTGAGATTAAAGCCTGGCAAACTTTTTTTAGATTAACCTTTGCCATATTTTTTTATTTTAAAACAAAAAATAAGACTTTGTCAATAACCATATTTTGGCCAACAACACTTTTTATATTTTTTCCCAGAACCACAGGGACAAGGGTCATTTCTTCCTACTTTTTTCCCTTCGATTTTCACCCTTTCTTCTCTTTTGGGTTTAATATGAATTGACAAAATTCCTTTTCCGATGGTTTTTTTAATTTCAGAAATCATTTTTTTGAAAAGGAAATTACCTTCTCTCTTGTATTCAACGAGAGGATCTAAATTTCCATAAGCTCTTAATTTAACAGAATCTCTCAGATGTTCCATTGTTTCTAAATAATCTACCCAAAATGAATCAAAAACAGAGAGAGAATAATACTTGCCAATTTTAAAGAAATTCTCCTTTCCAAATTCCTCTTCTTTTCTTTTTAAATCTTCAACATTAAAACCTGCTTCTTTAACAAATTCTTCAAGATTTCTTTTCAAAGCATCATAATCAGCTAACAAAATTTCTCTTCTCATTTTATAGAAAAATTCTCGATGTTTGTTCATTACTTCGTCGTATTCCAAAAGATTTTTTCTGATATCAAAGTTAAT
>QMZY01000177.1 GCA_003663415.1 Candidatus Aenigmatarchaeota archaeon | reverse complement strand
GTATCTATATTCGCGGTAGTCGCGTCTATCCAGATATCCGGTTCGGTCGGCTCCGACCAGTAGCTGTCGCTGGTGTCGAACGTTATCGATGGTGGCCATTCCCAATAATTGACTATCTGACCCATCGCGGTTACGACACAGCCTATCGGGCAGCGCTCCATCGTTTCCGGGTCGATTGGGCAGAAGATATTATACGGGTCGCCCTGGTTCCATTCTGTATCGATATAAGGCCCGAATATGGTCGTGGTCGTCATTGTCCTCATAAGGTTTTCCGAACGCGCGAGGTAATCCTCCCAGAGGTCGTTGTTTCTCGCTTTTAGTTTCCGCGACATAAACGGTATCGCTCTAAGCCGGTTATCCAGGTCTTTCTTAAGGATGCGCAAAGGGAAATTTCCGGGTGTGTTCTCGAGGATATATTCGTTTTCAAATGAGTAGGTTATTACCGGGCGGATATCCGTATCTTTCGAGATTGCGATGTAGCCAGTCGGCTCGAGTATCGCCATATAGCCGAGTATTTCATCGGTCTGGCTATTGCTAAGAACGTCGATATAACGTATTGCGTGGCCAGAGTAATCCTCTCCCGGAGCGACTGGTGTTTTACCGTAGGCCGAAGCGTTATGAACGTCGATATGGAATTGTGCGACCGCCTGCGCCACGTTTATATCGACAGGGATTGCATAGACAAAGGCCGTTAAAAAGAATACGCCAACCGAAATAATAAGTGCAAATAGCCGTTTGTTGTCCATTCGGTCCTCTCGTTTCGAATGAGGGTTTTGAGGTCTGGAAATCGTATGTAATATAGTGATATATATATACTATTGCAAGTAGACATTTCAAATCTCCCGAGATTTGCATAAGTTTATAAAATTAAAAAACAATCTTGTTTTATCAGGAATATTTTTTATAATTATTATACAGACCACGATAAGGGGGAATTAATGTTTAACAAGAATTACGTTTTTTGTATTTTTATATACATATTGTCGTCGGTTTCTATGCGACAAGACAGGCGGCGTTTGTGGAGCGTTTCACAAACACCAGTTGCGGGCCGTGTCTTCCGGCGGGTATTATGATGGAAGGATTGACACACGATTACGGCCCCGAAACAGCCGTGCTTCAGGTGCACGTCAACTGGCCGTCGCCCTTCGACCCTTTCTATCTATATTGCACCGCCGACAATCAGTCCAGATGGGACCATTACGGCGTTACCGGTGTCCCGACATTGTGTGTCGATGGAAAGAAGCTTCCGTCGTGGTCTTCGACGGGTTTCGAGGTGGCCTCGAGATTGGGGGCTACCGCACCGCTAACTATCGATACTACGCTCCGCGAACGGGCAGTTACCGCACGGAGCGTGGGCGATAGTTAGAGGTAAAGACTCAGACTATCTTGTTATGCTCGATACGCTGTTAGCCGAAACAATGGACCCGGCGGAGTTCGAGGCCTCGATTAATATGGTTGCGATGGCGGCAGACGATTTCGAGAAGCGTTTCGAAAAGGATATATTCTAACAATAGCGATAATTCGGTTGTCCGATTGTCCGGGTATTTTACGCTAGTTCAGAATATGCGATGGGTTATTGTTCTTAATATTGTAGCGAGGGCTTTTGCGTCGCAGTCGATATAGCTATATTTTAAAATTCCGAGAATAAATTCCCAAGGAGGGTGAGGATGAAATATGCACTCGTTATCACGGTAATTTTAGTTACAGCCGGTTTAGCTTTCGGTCAGGCGGGTTATCCCGCAGGATATTTCTACGCTATCCAGGGTTCGGATACTATTTGTGTCGAACCGATTATTGTCGATGAGGCAATAGAATCGCTCTGGTTTAATTATTATTCTTCGAGTATGCATACCGGTTTCGAAGAGGCCTACAAGAGTAAAATCTTCTTCTTTTATAACCCACATACCGGAAATATGGGTGTTCTCGTCGTTCATAATATCGACATATCGGGCACTTCAAACGCGACCTGCCAGATGTTCTTTATCGGGCTTCCGGATTCGTGCGTTTTCGCGGTCTCGGATGACCCGAGCCACTCTCATACATATTCTACCGGTCGTGCCTGTGGCAGCGCTCAGGAATTCGACCTCGAATGCTGGCCTCAGGGCGGCTGGCAATGGGGAAGCAATACGGACGGCGGCGCGATGTATCTTCCCCGCGCGGAGTGGAAATTTTCCATAGACCATT
>QMZY01000176.1 GCA_003663415.1 Candidatus Aenigmatarchaeota archaeon | reverse complement strand
TAATAAGATTTGCCAAATTTATATCATAAGTTCTTTGAAAACAAGGACTTACAAAGCCTGCAGAAAGAAAATAAGACCTGTTAATTAGGGGATTGCGATCGTCGCCTGATGAGTTAAAGTTGTGCAACCTGCCAGTAAAAGGGAGAGAAAATAAGACCCATTAATCAGGGGATTGCAAGCATTACTGAGACTGGTGCAGTGGTGCTCTTGTGCACTGGCGCACCAGAAAGTAAATACAGACTTGCTTAACCAATCACACCCGCCGGGTGTGTTAAGGATGGGTGGATTAGCTTTAATGCTTTCTGTATGTAAGTATATTTTCTTAAGAAGAAGCCTGTTAAAGAAACAAAATTGGGAAAAATTAATTTAGAACAAAAGAGAGGGCAATATTTATAGGAGGTGGGATATGAGGTTTCAGATATTAATTATGTCTCTTTTGTTTTTTCTTTTTGCTCAAATTTGTTTTACCCAGGAGGATATTTTAATCTCTCTGTCTGATAAGATAGGAACTACACCAAACCAAGTATCTTACTGTAGCAAATCAACAAAATGTAAAAAATTATTCTTGATTGAACAAAAAGTTGAATTTATACCAGATTTTTACGAAAGATTAAAGGAGGAATTTTTAAGGTTAGGTTATGAGTTTGTAAATGATAAAAAAGAAGCAGATTGTACCGTGGGTGTTTACGCATTTGGTTTTGATAAAAATCTCCCTTATCCAGAATCAGTAGCAATAGATGCAAAAAGCTTTCCATATTTCTGTTGGTTAAGTATAACAATCCGGGATAAAAGCGGATTAGAAAAAGGTTTTATGTCATTCTGTGGTGTTAGAATTAAAGATAAAATTATTAAAGATAAGAGAAAATATATTACTGCTGTTCTGAGAAAAATTTATCCATATCTTCTAAAGGCTTTATTTCCTTATCCTCATCAGATAAAATCCCAGGGAGTAATTCATAAATGGGAAGAGCAACCAGTTATTATTTTGAAAAGAGACTCTCTCCTAAAATAGGATACATAATCAACATATAATTTGATAGAAAACCTATTCAACCTACGAGGTTGAACTGGGAAGTTTAGAAATAATCTGCAAAAACAGAACTTTCATTTTAAAACGATAACTTACACATAAACTTACGGCCGTGAGTTTATGTGTAAGTTTACAAATCAAGTATTGCTTATTTTGTCAACTTACAATTAAAGCCAAAAACAGAAAGGAAAACGAGATTCGTTAATTAGGGAATTGTGATGTAATAACAGTGAGAAAGTATAGCAACCAATCACATACTGAGTATGTTAAAAAAGTGTTAGATTACAAAAAAAATAATTTGCATTATTTTTATCATAATGTATCATATTTAAGTAGGAGGTTAAAATATGGAAAAGGCAAAGATATTGAAAGAATTTAAAGAAAAGAATGTAAGATTTATCAGACCTGTTTTTGTGGATATTTTGGGAAGGATGCTTGATTTTACTATTCCTATAGAAGAGTTTGAAACTTTAGTTAAAAGTGGAAAAGGATTTGATGGTTCTTCTGTGGAGGGTTTTGCAAGGATTGAAGAAAGTGATTTAAGGTTTATCCCTGATATTGATACCTTGGTGATATTGCCTTGGGAATATAAAGGCGTTGAGAAGGTATGGAGAGAGGCAATAGTTTTTGGGAGGATATATGATTCTGCAGGTAAAGAATACGAAGGAGATGTAAGAGCTTTGTTAAAAAACATAATAGAAAACCATAAAGATATTGGTGATTTAAAATGTGGAGCAGAGATAGAATTTTTTATCTTTGGAAATGATAAAAATCCTCTCCATACAGATGAAGGGGGATATTTTAGGTCAGGATTGTACGGAGAGATAAGAAAAGAAGCACAACTTGCCCTAAGCGAGATGGGGATAAAAACAGAATTTGACCATCATGAGGTTGCTTACAGCCAGCATGAGATAGATTTAGCTTTTACTTCAGCTTTAAAAATGGCAGATAGCATAATATTAACAAAATATATTGTAAAAAGGATTGCAAAAAAATATGGAGTTTATGCTTCTTTTATGCCAAAACCTATAGCAGGAATAAATGGAAATGGAATGCATTTACATCTTTCATTGTGGAAAGAAAATAGAAATCTGTTTTTTAATATGGAAAATCAGGGTTTAAGTAAGATTGCTCGCTCTTATATTGCTGGTTTA
>QMZY01000175.1 GCA_003663415.1 Candidatus Aenigmatarchaeota archaeon | reverse complement strand
CTTCGGTTGTGTATCTGAGGGAGTTATTATGAATATGAATAGCTGGAAGCGGACCCCCGAAGACCTGAAACCCATCATCGAAGAGGTGTGCAGCAATCCCTTCCGCACTACGGGCGGATTGACCCGTGATGTGTACAAGGTCATGATGAAAGAGATAGCTGACAAGGGCGTCGAACTGTATAGATTTCCACCGGAGGAGGCAAATCGCTGGTTCTCAAGATTCCAGGATATCACGAGGAAGTGGGTGGCAAATTTAGAGGCGAAGGGTCTTCCGGCAAAAGAGGCGGTCATAATGTACAACGAGGAAACCCAAAAAAGAGGCGTCAAATGCGTCGCCTTTCCACCCGAATGGAGAAAGTGATTACCTTGAACGAGCAAGACAACGATGCAACTGAGTACCATTAGAAAGACAATACAATGGCTAACACGTGCCCTTTGTTTTTGTGGCATGTTCCTACTTATCCCGATGATGTTGCTTACTGCTGCTGACGTGGTATGCCGGGCCGTTTGGGCCCGGCATATCCCCGGGACCGTTGAACTGTCCAGTTATATGTTAGCCGTTTTTATCCTCCTGGGCGTTGCGTACACGCATCAGGTAAAAGGGCATGTCCGCGTATCAATGCTTACGTCTCGGCTTCCCGAGAGGGCCCAGCTAATTCTCGATGTTATTGCCAGCCTTTTGAGCCTGTTTATAATTTCTATCCTGACATGGCAGGGCTGGGTAGTAGGAATAGAGGAGCGAACCGTTTCAGACATGCTGAGAATACCGCAGTGGCCGTTTAGGCTGCTTGTTCCAGTGGCGGGTCTTTTTCTTTGTTTGGAACTCTTGATTGATCTGGCCGCTTTGGTGGAAAAATTGGTGAGGAAATAATATTGGACCCGGTAATTGTAGGTTTAATTGGGATTTTTTTGGTATTCCTTCTCCTATTTCTCGGAATGCCCATTGCGTTTGCATTGATGCTTGTGGGCTTTGCGGGAGTTACTTATTTGTCGAATCTAGAGGCAGCACTGCCTATAGTTGCAAGGACTGTATACGAGGTTTCGGCTTTTTACCCGTATACGGTAATCCCGCTTTTTATTGTCATGGGCGGATTTGCCGGTAGCTCAGGGATGACTCAAGATCTGTACGCAACTTTTGACAAATGGCTTCGAAAGTTGCCCGGTGGGCTGGGGATTGCAACGATTGGGGCCTGTGCTGGTTTTGCGGCCGTGTCGGGGTCCTCTGTGGCTACAGCGGCCACTATGGGGACCGTTGCTCTTCCGGAAATGAGGCGCTTTAACTATGACCCGAGGCTCGCTACAGGGTGTGTTGCTGCTGGCGGCACGCTGGGTTTTTTGATTCCACCTAGTATCGGTTTTATTATTTACGGTATGCTGACAGAGCAATCCATCGGCAAGCTCCTGGTTGCCGGCACGATCCCCGGATTGATTCTGGCGGCGGCCTAGATTGCGATCGTTGTGATAATGGTGAAGCTGAACCCCAGTTTAGCCCCTGCCAGCCCTGAACCGGTTAGCTGGAAAGAAAGGTTTTCGTCACTGCTAGGTGTATGGGAGCCGTTCGCACTCTTCTTATTGGTCATGGGTGGCATATACCTTGGCTTATTTACCCCCACTGAGGCTGGTGCGATAGGCGCGACCGTCCTGTTTCTGGTGGCTGTAATCAAAAGGAGATTGACGTGGCAGAATCTGGTAGGCGCTTTGCTTGAGGCGGTCCGCATTTCAGTAATGGTTCTGTTCCTAGTGGCTGGTGCAAATGTTTTCAGCTACTTTCTTGCTCTGTCCACGATCCCAATCCAGGTCGCGACATGGGCAGCCAACCTTCAGGTATCTCCATACCTGATTCACGCCATTATCATAGTCATCTATCTGTTTTTGGGCTGCTTCCTGGACGCAATATCAATGATGGTTTTGACTATGCCGGTTATTTTCCCGGTAATATTGGCCCTGGGCTTTGATCCCATCTGGTTTGGTGTGATCGCAGTACTGATGATGGAGGCAGGACTGATCACTCCGCCAATGGGACTTAACATATTTACTGTTGCTGGAGTAGCGAAGGACGCATCTGTCGAACAAATCTTCCGCGGTGTTGCTCCTTTTCTTCTATCAATATTTGCAACTGTGATTCTGATTACGATTTTTCCTAACATTGCTCTTTTTTTACCCAGAATGATGCTGAAGTAGCTTATAAGGAAACTTATTCGAGAAGAGAGTGTAAG
>QMZY01000174.1 GCA_003663415.1 Candidatus Aenigmatarchaeota archaeon | reverse complement strand
TTTCAGAATATTTCATTGGAATTAATGCATAAACCGCTGTAGCAATATCTAACTCTTTCTTAAACGTTTTCTCGTTAGGTGCATGAGCTTCTTCCTCATGTCCTGGACCAAAGCCTATGCAAGGAACATTGTGCATTCCCATAATATATACTCCATTTGTGGAGAATGTCCATTTATCTAAAAGTGGCTTCTTTCCCATTACTTCTTCTGCGGTTTTTACCATCATCCCACACAGAGGATGGTCTTCTTCTAAAACCCAAGTGGGGAAGTAACTATCAACTAGAGTGCGATAACCAGTGTAAGAAGGTTCATTATATGTGTACATTTCTACTTTTGCGTTGTATTTTTTCACAGAAGGAAGATTTGTAATTTCATTTAGAGCTGTTTCTTTAGTTTCTCCAAAAGTTAACCTTCTATCTACTGATATACTACATCCATCTGCTACAGCGCATCTTGATGGTGAACTTGAAAATATTTCTGTTACAGTTAAAGAGCCTTTTCCTAGAAATTCATCATTTTTTAGTTTTCCATGTAGCTTTTCCAACTCTTGAATGATTTTAGCCATTTTATAGATAGCATTTTCTCCTCTTTCTGGAGCAGAACCATGAGCACTTATTCCTGTAGTTGTTACTTTTATTTCCATTCTCCCTCTCTGTCCTCTATTTACTTTCAAGGATGTTGGTTCAGTTAAAACTACAAATTCAGGTTCAATAACTTTTTCAGTCAAAATATGGTGCCAACATAGTCCATCACAGTCTTCTTCCTGAACAGAGCCTACTATCCAAACAGTGGTGTCTCCGCCTATATCTAAATCTTTGATTATTTTTCCAGCATAGACCATACAAGCAAAGCCACCTTCTTGATCACTTGCTCCTCTTCCATAAATTATTTCGTCGTCTTCATATCCTTCATAAGGATCGTGTGTCCAATTTTCTCTATTTCCCACATCTACAGTGTCGATATGTGCGTCAAAAGCTATAACATGTTTTCCATTTCTTGCTTTATACGTTCAATTAAGTCTTTTTCTTTCCCGCTTGTACTGGGAATGCGAATCATATCCCTTAGAAATTTATACATATCTTTTTTGTATTCTTCAACTTTTTCCATTACATTATCTTTCATTTTTAACCCTCATCTTTTTTTTCTAGCTATAGGGAGCTCTGTTCTCCACTTTCTATCATATTGATAGAACGCGCCTGTTACTGCTCCTGCAGTTGGTACTAAACCTATTTCTCCCACACCCTTTGCTCCAAAACCACCAATTTCTTCAGGTTCTTCAATTATTATTACTTCTATTTCTGGAGTATCTTTAGCCTTTAATATTTGCAGATCTCTAATTTTCAATGAAACTGGAACACTCTTTTTTGTTGGAAAGTCCTCTGATAAAGTGTGACCTAGACCCATATGTATTCCTCCTTCTATCTGACCTGCAACAGCTAAAGGATTTACTGCTCTACCCACATCGTGAGCAGCCAGTATTTTCTTTAGTTTCCCGTTTTCATCAAGAAAAGCTACCTGAACTGCATAACTAAAAGCTAAATGTGTAATTGGGTTATCTACTGGGGTACCTGGCTTAACTGTTATGTTGGTAACATACTCACCATGATACTCTTTTCCTATTAATTCCTTAAGAGAGTGGTTTCTTAGGTCTTCTGCAAGTTTTTCTGCAGCATACTTTGCTGCCATAGTATCAAGTGCTGTAGCTCTTGAAGCAGTTGTCATTCCACACTTTGTTTTATCGTAACTTATTGATTTTACATCCATCTTTGAAGGGTGGATATTTGTTATTTCGCTAATTGCTTGCGTTAAAACAGTAAATAATCCTTGTCCCATTTCAGTAAAACCAGTTAATATTTCCAACTTTTCGTCTCCAAGAACACGGATTAATACTCTACATGTATCTTCTAGAGCGTTACCTATTCCTGTGTTCTTGATCCCACAAGAGATACCTTTTGGTCCTTTATAATTCTTATACTGCTCCTTAACTGCATCTAAACATTTCTGTAAACCAATAACTGTTTTTGTCATTATTTGTCCAGTAGCAAAACGTTTTCCTTCTCTCAAGATGTTTCGTTCTCTTATATCAAAATCATCTATTTCTTTTCCATCATCTCTCATCATTGCAGCAATCATGTTCAAACATGTTTCTATTGCAAAAGAGGTCTGATTTACCCCAAATCCTCTCATAGCTCCACAAGGAGGATTATTGGTGTAAAC
>QMZY01000173.1 GCA_003663415.1 Candidatus Aenigmatarchaeota archaeon | reverse complement strand
GGCGTGAGAAGCTGCGCCCTTTTCGCGCGCTTGGTCGCGCGGCTGATATATTTGCTAGAATTCCACGACGTTACCACTACGGAATAACCGGCGTCTTTAAGGTGCTTTTTAAGACGTTCGACCTGAGTGCTTTTGCCGGCGCCGTCGAGACCCTCGAAAACAACGAGCAACCCGTTGTGTTTACGTTGTCGGGATGCTCTTTTATTTTCGACCCGTTTTTTATTCTCCATAACAGGAGCTCGATTCGGAATGTCGTTTTGTTCCTGCGTCTTTTCCATTTGTTCTATTAATTTTGACGGTTCTAAATCAAAAAGGTTTAGGCATAATAAAACGATTTAGCTCTAACATTATAAATAATTGCCGGATAAGAGAATTTAAAGCGTTTTCTAAAAAATCAAAAACCGCAGGGGGCAAGTTCCGGGGGTCCGTGGCCGTGGCGGGTTAATCTCAAAACTCGGCCCCTCGCGGCGTTCGAGAAATCTTTTCAATTAAAACTACCTGCACTCGATAAGGAAACAACGGGCGTGCCATAGTAATACCCTCTACGTAATATATTGTTATCCAATAGATTAGCTAACTTCGGCCTGCTGCGCGAGTTATTTTTTATATACCTTAAAAGAAAAAGGTGTACCGATAGGTTCATTAAGATACCGCTTTTGGGTTTATCGTTTCCACAAAAGAAAAATGTGTGAATTAGTCTCGGTAATGGCAGGCTATTTCAACATCACGACCCTCTTGGAATCGGTAACGTTTTTGCCGCTACTTGCGCGAATCAGGTAGACACCGCTGGGCAAGTTCCGCCCGGAGTTATCTCGACCGTCCCAGATAATTCCCGAAAGCTTATCGGCATCCGCCGGATACAATACCCGGACCAATCTGCCGGTCAAATCGAATATCTCTATTTCTGTTTCGGCACTCACACCTTCGAGTTCTATTCGGCAGTTCATATTGAATGGATTAGGATAAATCGAGCCTATCGAGAGATTTTTCGGCATATACGCTAATGGCGTTTCTATCGTGGTCGGAGAATTCGGCGCGCCCGGTGTAGGGTCGGCAAGACCCCAGTTATTCTCTCCGTCGGGGTAGCGCGACCAGCTTGTGCCCGCCGATTGTTCACCGAACCAGACAAGGTCTATTCCCGGTGGATGCCTGTCCCATATCTCCGGTTCTTCGCCGACCATAGTATCGAAAAGCCCGACGAATTCGCCGTCGGAATCGAGCCTGAAAGGCCCGTGCAGCGGCCCTTCGGAAGGTTCGCCGTCCGTCCACAGAACGAGATAGCCGTTAGCGGGGATTGTAACATCTGGTAGCTCCCAGTAAATCAGCGAGTCGATATTATCAGAGAGGTATCTGCCTTCAAGCTCTACCGGATACGGATTGGAATTATAAAGCTCGAGCCAGTCGTCGTAATCACCGTGTTCATCGGCATAACCCGAATCGTTCAAGGCGCAAATCTCGTTGATATATACACCATAACGGTTAATCGACTCACGGAGAGAATCTATTCTCGGACGGACATAGTCGAGGCG
The DNA here is from genome assembly GCA_003663415.1 of Candidatus Aenigmatarchaeota archaeon. Taxonomy (GTDB): domain Archaea; phylum Aenigmatarchaeota; class Aenigmatarchaeia; order QMZP01; family QMZP01; genus QMZY01. The sequence goes on along the minus strand of QMZY01000173.1, from coordinate 691 downwards.
GTTGCCAACAAACCAGGCGATATGCGTGGCGCTTTCCTCCCACGCCGCGTTGTTTTCGTGCGAACCCTTACGATAATCGGCATAAACGTCGGTTCTGATATAGGAAGTTACGCTATCGACATAATCTATAGCCGAAGATAACGTATAGAGAGATGTCGAGAGGGAATCGAGCAAATCGCAGAACCTGTTGCGGTAGCTATCGACTTGTATTAACCGCGTCAGGAAAATATTCGGTCCGCCGATTGTCTGCGGCGAAAAATGCGTCCCGAGGTCGATTGGCGAGTGCGCGTTATCGAAAGCGACATTATGGTCCCATGGGATTAGCCTCCAGACACCGGTTACAATATCCCTGTGCAGATAGAGATTATGCCGCGAAAAATCGTTATCGCTCGTCAATATTATTATAGCATAGTATCGCAGAAGCGATTCGACATCGAAAGCCGAATCGAGCATCGCAGCGTATTCGTTGTCTGGCGTAAAATTAACTAATTCGATTATATCCTCTAAATCGCCCCAGCCGCAGTCGGTCTCCTGTTCCCAGCAGGTCGAGTAATCATCGAGAACACTGAACGCCTCCCACACGCATTTATATATCGGGTCGAGTTCTGAATGTCCACGGTGGCGTAGATAGGCTTCATCGACCTGTTCAAGGTTGACATAGACGCCGAAGTATTCGTCGTTAAGCTCGAGG
>QMZY01000172.1 GCA_003663415.1 Candidatus Aenigmatarchaeota archaeon | reverse complement strand
GTCGTATCGCAAGAATCGGAAGAACTTTAACATTTATCCAGGAATCAAATCTATGTTTCATCAATTTAACCTTGAACCGTGAACTTTGAACCTGAGCAGTTACAGAAAAGCTACATCATATCCTTATCGCTTTGTTCCACAGCCCGATCAATCTCGGCCTTCAACTGGGGAGGGATGCCTGGAATATCTACACTCAAAAAACCCCGCACTATGGTTGCGGTGGCTTCGTCTTCGCTCAGACCACGAGACATAAGATAGAGGATTTCGTCCTGGGCGATCTTTCCGACTGCTGCTTCGTGGGACATTTCAACCCCGTCTACCATACCTTCCAGCTCCGGTATGGCACGAATCGACCCCCCGTTGAGAATAAGACCACGGCACTCCAGATGGGCTTTCACGCCGGGAACCTGGCCGATCAAGTCTCCGCGAGCAATGATGTTGCCCCCGTTTGAGATCGCCCGGGAAATAATTTCTGCTCTCGTCTCCTCTCCTTCCAGGAAAATTCGCCCCCCCACATCCATTTCTGAACCAGGGCTGCTCACAAGGAGCGTATAAAAACGGGCAACCGCTCCTCTTCCAACCAAGTAGGCAGCAGGGTCAGTCTGGATAGATCTGACCGGTTTCATACAAATGTAATTGTTGATGAAAAGGCCCCCCTCTTCCACCCTTGCCGCCGATCTTGGCCGCACCATCATCTCTTCGGCCCAGTCATGGATCATGGTATAGGTGAGCCTGGCATCTTTTTTGACGAAAAACTCGGTTATACCGAGATGGAGCCCTCGCCTCAAGTGCGGCGCCGATGCGCATCCGGTGATAACATGAAGTTCTGAGCCTTCTTCAGCAATAATAATGTTATGTACATCTTGGCTTAGTCCTTCGCTTTCCAGATACAAGCACGCCTGAACAGGATAGATAGTTTTGCTGCCGGGAACAGCCCTGATAACATAACCATTATGCAACTCCAGATGCGCCCTGGCTGTATACTTGTCCGTGTCCACCGGCACCAATTTACAGTAATAATCTTTGAGCCAGTCATATTCTTTTATGGCTTCCTTGATCGGCAGCACCTCGATGCCTTTCTGCCTTGAACATGCGTGAATCACGGATGTATCTTTTTGTAAGTAGGTGCCTGATCTGTCGGTTTCCCCTGCATCGATTCCGACCTGGATAATCCGATTTTTTTCAGTTTCAGATAAGCTACCAAGATCTTTAACGTAACTATGGGGAACAGGCCCTGCCTCGTAGGCACCAAGATCAATGTCAGGCCCGATGGCTGCCTTCTTCTCTTTGGCCTGTGAGGCTTTCTCGTCTAAGTTGCGCATTTGACACATTCCTTATACCCAACGGAGCTGATAGTCTTAAAAATTTCACGGGGATGGCTCGTGCACTTCAAGATGCCGTTATATAGGACCTGTCCTTTGTCCGCTGTTACATAATCTAAGATAAAACCTGTGTGTGTGATAATCAAGCCCATCTTCTTTCGTTCTTTATGCCGATTCTTTTGCGTTTTTTGCGAGTTCACTCTGAAATCGCGCTGGAGTAACTGGCAGATGGTATTCCCCACAAGGGAGATATTTTCTAAATCGACGCCGGATTCCGGCTCGTCAAAGAGGAAGAGGTCAGGATTCTGTGCCGACAGTTGAAGCAATTCCGAACATTTTATCTCGCCGCCTGAAAAACCGTCATTGATATCCCGGTCGAGCAATTCGGAAAGGTTCATTCTCTTTGCAAGGGGCTCTACATCTATCTTCCCACCTGCACAGATTTCAACCATCTGCCTTGTCTTCACGCCATGAATCGTTGGAGGCCGCTGGTAAGACATACCGATACCGAGCTTTGCCCGTTCGTCAACTGTCATATGGGTGATGTCCTCTCCCTTAAATAAAATCTTTCCGCCGGTAATTCTGTACTGCGGATAGCCCATTATTGTCATCAGTAAAGATGTCTTGCCAGATCCATTCGGACCAAACAAAACATGGGTCTCACCGGGGCGAATCTTCAGATTGATGTGCTTTAAAATCTCTTTGTCTCCAAGCTTGACCTGCAGGTCTGTGATTTGTAGCATGTCTCCCTTTCTTCTCGATACGTACTGCTGACAATAACACGGGGTTAGACTCGCTGGCAGGGAAAAGGGGGGGCTGAAAGCATAAATGATATGGTGGAGCTGAGGGGGATCGAACCCCTGACCTCATGACTGCCAGTCATGCGCTCTCCCGTCTGAGCTACAGCCCCACTCGTTGCAAAGGCCTATGCTCTCGTTAGTAT
>QMZY01000171.1 GCA_003663415.1 Candidatus Aenigmatarchaeota archaeon | reverse complement strand
GCTTATACAAAGAGAACTATCAACAAAACGTGCCTTCTGGTTCACCTTTACAATAAAATTCCCAAAAAATCCCAGAACTTCTTTAACCTCAGTTAAGGTAAGCACCTCTATATTATCATTGTGTAAAACTTCATCCATCTTCGGCTCAAGCATGCACGGTGCACATTCAAGATTAGGAAAGACATCTTCATAACGTACGGCTTTACCACCAATACACGGAAGGCGCTCTATAAGGTATACCTTCCTCTGCTTCTGGGCCAAAGTTAATGCAGCACTTATACCTGCTATGCCAGCGCCAATAACTACTACATCAGGAGAGGCCTCTATTTCCTTAACATCCAAAGGTTCTTGATAAACTACGCGTTTTACTGCCGCGCGAATCTTAACCTTGGCAAGCTGCGTAGCAAGCTCCTTGTCAGTAATCATCCAAGCAATATGTTCACGGATATTGGCAATCTGAAGAAGATAGGGGTTAAGACCTGCTTCGCTCAAGACTTTCCTAAAGGTAAGTTCGTGCTCCTTGGGGGAACAAGCAGCAATTACAATGCGGTTTAAAGATTGCTCCTTTATGTCACGGGCAATTATTTCTTTTCCTTCATTAGAACAGAGGAGGCGGAACTGACGGACAAAAACAACGTGTTCTAGACTCTTTGCGAATGCGGTTACTTCCTCTAGATGCATAGCATCTTTTATGTTGGGGCCGCATTCACAAATATAGACACCTATCCGTATATCCATTCTATTCTATAAATATCCTTTGCTTTTTAGCTTAATCCCCACCCCCCGAAGAGAAGAAAAATAAAAAAATTTACTTTATTTTACACTATGTACTTCTTTAAGTCAACATTTTTAAAGAAGAGATACTGTAAACTATTATTCGCAAATTCTGCTGGATAGCATAATTGACAAATAAACAAAAAAGGCATATCCTCAAAAGGTATGGTATCGCAAAATATTAACCTTTTTAAAAGGAGGATATGCCTTATGAACAGGCCAATTAACTTTTCTGAGGATAATTTAGCAGTCCAATGGCAATATGTAAAGAGAAATTTAAAGGCATTAGGAGTATGGCAGGAAATAGAAAAGAGGGTAAAAAACACCATAAAAGACACTATTGAGACGATAGTCTGGGAGGAATATGATATAGTCTTGGCAAGGAAGAGATATCAACGTCTTAAGGGGAGCATTGGCTACCGCAGCGGTTCCTACAAGAGGAGCATGTCTACAATATATGGGCGAGTAGATAATCTTAAGATGCCAAAATCAAAAGGCATACGGATAAGATATAATAGTTTACAGGCTTATCAGCGACGCCAGCCTGAATTCGACGAGCATATATTGAAAGCAATGATCCTGGGATTATCCAGCCGCAGGCAGGCTAAATTCTTCCAATCATTCCTAAAAAACAGCGTATCCCACACCACTGCTTCAAGGATAATAAACAAGATAGCCTCTATGGTAAGCCATTACCGCAATATGCCTCTTTTGGATGAATACAAATACTTATATTTAGATGCTATGTGGGTGCATGTAAAGGAGTTAAATATTAAAAGCAGGCCTATTTTGATAGCTTTGGGGGTAAAACCAGACCGTACAAAGCATATATTAACCTTTAAACTGGCTAAAGGGGAATCTGAGCAAGAATGGTTAGGCTTGCTAAATGACCTTTACCGGCGAGGTCTTAAAGGGTTAAATTTAAACTTGGTAATATCAGACAACTGTCCAGGGCTAAAGAGTGCGATTAATTATGTTTATCCCTATATTGCTCTGCAGCTATGTACAGTGCATAAATTACGTAATATCCTAAGCAAAATACGCAATAAAACACAAAACCGTAAAAAAGTAATGCGACAAGCCTCTAAAATATTCAAATCCAAAACTAAAAAAGAAGCCATAGCCAGATATAACAAATTCATAAGGGATTGGTCCGTTACAGAGCCGGGCGTGATTAGAGCTATAAAAAAAGATATCGAATGCTACTTTACATATTTTAATTTTCCGGCTGACAAACGAGATACTTTAAAATCAACTAACCCTTTAGAGCGAATTAACCGGGAGTTACGTAAAGTAACCCGCAGATATGGCTATTTTCAGAATCAACGCAGTCTGGATATATTCATTTACCTCACCCTTAAAGAAGAAGGGCTTATTATAGATAGGGCTTTTGAGGATGTGCCAAATATACAACAGAAAAACGCTTCTTTGGAATTTGCGAATAAATCTTGACAGTACCTATGTTATAAATTTCTTGACATCATGAAGAGTAT
>QMZY01000170.1 GCA_003663415.1 Candidatus Aenigmatarchaeota archaeon | reverse complement strand
CTGTTAATTCTCTTGGAAACCTTCACCGTAATACTTTTTGCAACCTGCATGGTTATATATATGGCTTCAAATTATTTAAAATTATCCGCAATTCCTCCACCCGTCTAAGACGGGTGGTCTCCTTGCGGTGATGTGTATGAAGAATAAGATAGACGAGCTCGTGATAGATTACAAGAGCAGACTCCGCGACTACGCCATGACTTATCGCTGAAAAAATACTTGACAGTTGTCTAAAAAATAGAGTTTCCTTTAAGATAAGACTTCCCGCCGAAAGAATTAAAAAATATAGATTTTTAATTAATTTATGGAAAAATTTGAAGAAGACGTGGAAAGCCTGTTCATTCCCATGAAGCTGCCGGCATGGTTTGCCTCTCTTATTGTTCTCTGTCTGTTCACCATACCGTTTACTGGATTGTTCGACGTAAATTTCGGTCAAACCATCATTTCCATATTTTCACTACCCTTCCTCCTGGTATACTTTTACAACGTATTCACCAACAGAGAACTAAAAATCTACAACAACTTCACAGTGTTCATACTTTTTAGCTTCCTGGCATACATAACGATGCACATAACAGAGCTTGCGGAGCTTCTGAAACACATCACTACCTATTTTCTCGCCTTGGGGACGGGATTGAGCATATACTTGGTGTTTTTGTCGTTTTACTCGTTCTCCAGCGAGGTGCTCAAAACAAAAACGGTGAAGGGAAGGTTCCTCACCGTATTTATCCCGACGGTTATTACCTGCACGGTTTGCTCATATTTATTAAAAATCATAATAGAGGTGGTTTGATGTTTCCGAAAATTTTCGGCTGGATTGCGGTATTCACACTTTTCTACGGTATAATATCGGCTATGTTTTTTGATTTGCTGCTGATAGCCACCCAACCGAATATGGAGAATTTAAAAAAATTGGCGGTGGATGTAGGGAAGACGGTGTTCAGCTCGCAGGAAGTTATAAAAGAATCCGCTATAGAGTTCGACGAGGTTTACCATAAAGAAGATGTAGCCATGCAGTATAAAATATATCTGTTCAACAGGATAATCGCCGGTAGTCTGCTCTCTTTGTTCATTCTCTACGTAATCTACAGGGGGGTTTCCTTCTTTGTCCCCTCTTCGAAAACCGATCTGGGTGCCAGATTGCTCGTGATTTTCATCACCCTGTTGGTGTTCTACGGATGCACCTTGGCGTATCTGTTAATTATAGAGCATAAAGGTCTCGTACCGCCGTTTCACGGTTTTATAGAGCTCGGTAAGCACGCAGAAGCTATAAGAGCGTATTTAACATCCAATTATAACCAAACGGGTGTAGCAATTTAAAATATTTTTAGCAAAAAAGCATTTAAATTACCACAATCCCTCCACCCGTCTTAGACGGGTGGTCTCCTTGCGGTGGTAAGTATGAGAAAATGGATTGAGTTGAAGGGTGGTAAGAGGGAAATAGTGCTGTGCATGAGCAAACCCAACCCGTTCAATAAACAGGACCCAAAAACCTTTAGGGTATCCCATCTGGGTAAGATGACAGGGTTCAAACTACCAACCATCAACCAGCACCTACGCGAATTAAACCACATGGGCATAGTTAATCTTGAGGAGAGCAGCACCATAGAGAAGGACGGTTTCAGGGTATTTAGGAGAATAAAATCGGTTAAACTGAACGCGAAAAAAGTGAGAATAACGAAAGAGTATAAAATAAAGGAAGATGTGATTTACCAAGCCGTTCCCGTATTTCCAGGATTAATATTAGTTACGCTTATCTACATTTTTTCTTTATCGAACAGCCCTCTGCTGCTTCTCGTTGCCGCGGTCTTCACGGCTTCGGTTCTGTTAAAGATTATGTTCGATATAAAGAAGTCGCCGCAGCTAACGAAGGTTTACGTTTCAGTCGCTAAGAAGGCACCGTCCGTAAGGGCGGAGATGAATTAGGGGAGGTGGGTGGGAAAGTTTTTATACTGAAACGAGCCCAGGGCTATATGCTCTGGGTAGGGGCTGCGGTGACCCAGCCCGAAGGGGAGCGTAGCTTTGTGCTACACACTCCCCAACCTCCCTAGCGGCTTCCGGTGGAAGCCCCTTGCGATAGCGAGGGGAGGAGGTCACGGCCTCACGGAAGTTAGAAAATCTAACAGCACTGTTAGGTAGTCTGAAAAGAGGGTATTGAAATAGGGGTAATACCAATATAGTATTAAAGTGGGGTTGAGCGAAAATGAGCCACCCCGTCGACGACACGGGGGAAGTTTCCGTGCTTGCACCGCAAGCACGGTTTGATTTAAAT
>QMZY01000169.1 GCA_003663415.1 Candidatus Aenigmatarchaeota archaeon | reverse complement strand
TTATTGCGTAGCGGCATTTTTAAGTCAATCTCATCTTCCCCCAGAAGGCAGGGGCGTAGCTTACCATCTGGAGTAAGTCGCATGCGGTTACACCGAGAGCAAAAGGAATGCTCGGTGAGAGGATTGATAAAGCCTATAGTTCCTCTGGCTCCCGTTAAACGGTAGTATATAGCAGGTCCGTTGCCAGTTATCCCGGTGGAATCAGGACAGGGCTCAAGTTTGCCAAGCAAACTAATATGTTGTTGCAATTCGATGAAAGGTACAAACTCTGTTACACCATTGAAGGGCATCAGCTCAATGAACCGGACATGCCATCCGTTTTCGCGGGTCATTCTGGCGAAATCCAGTATCTCATCATCGTTTATGCCCCGCATGACTACAGTGTTTATCTTGACCGGTTCTAAGCCGGCCTCCTTTGCTGCCTCAATGCCCTCAAGAACAGCTTCCAATTCTCCAAGACGGGTTATGTATCGAAATTTATCAGGCTTAAGCGTGTCCAGGCTCACGTTAACTCTAGACAAGCCTGCCTGCTTAAGCTCCATCGCATGCTTCTTGAGAAATACCCCATTTGTTGTCAGCGAAAGTTCTTCAATTCCTTCAATTTGAGATAGCATACGAACGAGCTTGGATAATTCAGCTCTAACCAGAGGCTCACCACCGGTGAGTCTTATCTTGTTGATACCCAGCTCTGCTGCTGCTCGGACAACAGTTTGAATCTCCTCGTAGGAGAGGATTGCACTATGGGGCATTTGAGATACACCTTCAGGTGGTATGCAGTAGATACAGCGCAGGTTGCAACGGTCGGTAACTGAAATTCGGAGGTAATTTATGCCCCGTCCGAAAGAATCAAGAGGTCCAGTCATTCTTTCTCTCCTTAGCTATAGTTACAAGCCTTGCACCTTCCACCTGGCTGAAAATGGCACCCTGGCTGATGGAACGAATTGTCTTATCAGGTTCTACTACCTTCACTCCAGCGAGAATATCCACACCGTATTCAAACAAGACCGGCGATAAAGGGGTGGTCGGCCCCAGGACGACAACGAAACTACTCTTACTTAAGTCCAGCAACCTGTCAACTGTGTGATTTATGAACGAAGTCCCGGTAATGCCAACCACGTCAGCTTGGGGCAGTATCCCTTCTGCCGCCTCTGCTGGCAATTCTCCTTCTTGAGGGCTTTGCTCTATAACCCAAAGTGTCCCTGCTATGCTTCGCAGTTTTGGAATCCACGGAAAATGACCTACCAATGCTATCTTCCTATTTTTGCCTTTCTCTGCCAGAACATCAAGAGCATTTTTCTCAACACATCTAGCTTCATCAATATCTATTAGAGAATTGATGGTTGCCATTCCAATAGATGCCTCCAGAACATTGTCCGACCTGGCATATTGTGCCAGCTCTAATGCGTATAGCCCAGTTAATCCCCCCACATTTTTTACTGGTCTGTGAGATGAGTGTGGCTCATGGAAGGTGGAAGCCAGACCGCAGTGCTTGATCAGCACTGCAGTCCAGAAGACACACGTATGCACCTCACGAACTATGTTGTCTCCACTTAAGCTGGAGATTAAATCGTCGAGAACTCCCATTTTAGCCCGCCTTGATGCTGTATTTAATCGAACAAGCCCTGTAATGATGTAGGCAGGTTTTCAGGGTGGTCGCATATCGGCGGGTCAAGCATTGGTTGACCATTTTCAGTCTCTATTATCTCTTTGCCTGTTTCAGAAAGAATAAGCTCAATAAACTCCGCGGCAAGCTCTTTATTATCAGCATGCACAGGTATAGTAATTCCATATACTATGGCTGCGCCATGTTTAGCTGCATACTCAGCCGGAGGTCCAGGATCAGCAAGAATCTCTACGGATGCTTGGTAGTAGAAGTCTTCAACGCCAGGAAGCTCTTCATTTATCTTAGACAGGTTAATATAATCATTAAGTTCAATGTAATTCAACCCGTGTTGCACAGCCACGGAGCGATATTCAAAGGCATAATCCAGGTCACCCGATTCAAGAGTGGTGATGAGGTCGACCGCCTTTGCACTCACAACTTCCTCGCTCCCGCTGGGTCTGGCTGTCAAATTCTGGCCACCGGTCCTGCCTCTTTCATACTCGCTTCCAGGAATGAGTGCATCATATAGACCATCAGCATCTTCATCTGGAGTAACGTTAAAGCTTGCTGCGTCAGCATAGTAATACCTCTCGGCTAACTGGACAACTAGGAGTGTTCTATAGCCACAGGGATCTTGATCGGGATCGCTGTGGCCATAGCTCACCTCCTCATT
>QMZY01000168.1 GCA_003663415.1 Candidatus Aenigmatarchaeota archaeon | reverse complement strand
TTGAATGTATTAAAGGTAGAAGAAGCATTAGGGCATTTAAACCAGACCCAGTAAACGAAGAAGATCTCAAAAAAATATTAGATGCTGCCATTCACGCTCCCAGCGCAGGGAATCTTCAAAGTTGGGAATTTATTGTGGTTCGCGACAAAGAAAGGAAACGCCAACTAGCTCGAGCAGCACTAAATCAAACATTTATTGTTGAAGCGCCCGTAGTCGTGGTAGTTTGTGCGAACTTAGAGCGGTCAGGTAGTGGTTATGGTGAACGAGGAAGAACTCTTTACTGCATTCAAGATACAGCAGCAGCTATCCAAAACATGTTGCTTGCAGCTTATGCGCTTGGCTACGGTACATGTTGGGTCGGAGCATTCAGAGAGGATGAAGCTAAAAAAATATTGAAACTTCCACGAGATATTCGGCCAGTTGCTATTATTCCCATCGGCAGACCTGCTGAAAGTCCAGCTCCAAGACCAAGAATGCCGTTGGAAAAAGTAGTACACTATGAAATATTTGGAGAAAAAAGCCAACATGGATAATAGGCTGACTGTGAAAAGTTATATGTTAATTTAAGGCGTTATTAAGTTATCTTACCTTAATTGCTACGATCCTAACAAATTCGGCGGTATCTTCACTAAAATCAGCAATGTTTTCTACGCATTCTATAAATGTATGTAAAGTTATTGCGTTAAAGGGAGTTTTTAACCGCTCCCAAGACATTTTTACAAGGTATCTTCTAACGTCCATATGGCTTTCGTCCACAACATGCTCTAGACGGTCGACAGCATCAGCATATTCGATAATTCTTCCAACAGGGTCTTTGCCAAGCCTAATAATCATTTCATACATTTTTCCTACACATTTAACCACGTCTTCCATCATTTTTAGGATTTTTTTCTTAAATTCAGTATCATTTATGACAATATTTTCATCTAAGAGACTTAGTCGCCTTGCAGCAGCATTTGCAAAATTAGCTACACTATCTAGCCTTTTAGTAAGATGAGCAAGATCCTCTCTGTAAGCTGAACTCAGAGCTCCTTCAGTCAGTAATGTCATAATTCTTTTCCTAATACTGTCAGCTTCACTTTCAATTTCCGATATTCTTTTAATTCCAAGTTTTGCTTCACTTATTTTACCATCACTGAAAAGTTTGATTACTTTTTTCAATTCTAATACACAATCATAAACTTTTCTGGCGTGATCTCTTAGCATTGTTATAATTTTTTCTTCTCTTCTTCCCTTAAGCCATTCTAGTAAACCTGAGCTCAACAGCATCCACCCTGCATGATTTAAATAATATTTCACGTGTATTTTTTTAAACATTTGGTAAATCATATGTAAAAATATAGTATCACTTTAAGTGACCATACTCCTCTAAAAATTCTAATGCTGCATCTGACAAGTTTTCTTTCACAAATTCTACACCCTTTTGAGTTAAATGAACTCTTACGTAGATCGGGCCGATAGAAAATAATTTCACGTATCCTAGTTTCTTCAACTTCTCGAGCGAAGTTATGACTAAATTGGTCATCTCACTATCACTTAATACTGGTTTTCCATCCGGTAGCTGGAACATAGAAACGTGACGCAAAATTCGTTTAATGCTTGTAAGATAACGTTTTTTTGCCTCATATGGGCTGGCATAAATCCACAAAAGTATTATAATATCCACTAATGTAAGTTCAGGGTCTAAGTCACGTATCTTTTCTATCGTTCGTGCTAATAATTCAACAACGGGCATTACTATCACAAACTTCTTAAATTTGAGTCGTTATTTTTACTAAATATAAAATTTGTAAACGTTTCTCTTTCATGCGAGGTTTTATTCTTTTACATTGTAGCTGTAAAGTCTAAGTATAAGGGGTCTAATAGTCTCCTATCCAAAGGAAATATCCTGGTCTTGGCTCTATAAGTAGTCCTTCCATGGAAAGTTTTCTCACAGTCTCTTCTATCTCATCTAAAGTAAATCCTTTGGCCTTTAAAATCTCGACCAATTCATTATAACTTACAGGTTCATTTTTACCTTTTAAAACGTTAGCTAATGCTTTACGTAGGTTTTTTACTTGATATAAAGAATTCTTCTTTCGTGAAGGTCTTTTCTTTGGAACATATCCCTCCACGTTTTCATCGCTTATATACTGTAGAAGCCATGGCTTTGGGAAAATTACGGTTCCTTCCTTTGAAAGTACTTCTAGTTGCTCCCTAACCCAATCCCACTCTAAATTATATTTTTTACATAATTCCCTTAATTCATCAATATTTATTGGATTCGTACAGTTTTCTTTTAACATAATG
>QMZY01000167.1 GCA_003663415.1 Candidatus Aenigmatarchaeota archaeon | reverse complement strand
GTATAAAAAAGGCGTTCCCGACGGGCCTCTTAAAAGGGAAGGAAAAACCGATAAGTCCGGAACACGAATCAACTTCACGCCGGACCCCGAAATATTCGAACAAACAGATTTTTCTTTCGATATTCTATCGTCGAGGCTAAGAGAACTGGCTTTCCTAAATAAAGGAATCAAGATAAGTATAGCTGACGAAAGGCCGTCAGAAGACGGCAAAGAAAAGGAAAAAAGGAATGTATTCCAATATAAAGGCGGAATATGCGAATTTGTGCAGTATCTAAACGGCGCCCGCGAAACGATAGGACGAAAGCCGTTCTATTTTGAAAAGGAACAGGATGGCGTTATTGTCGAGGTGGCTCTGCAGTATAACGGAGGTTACAGCAGCACTATATATACCTTCGCCAATAATATAAATACTGTAGCAGGCGGCTCACACGAGACCGGTTTCAAATCGGCGCTTACGAGAACTCTCAATATCTATGGCCACAAGAAAGGGTATATTAAGGACGATTCGACTACGGTATCGGGAAACGATTCACGAGAGGGGCTTGTAGCCGTGCTTTCCGTAAAATTGCCGAATCCTCAATTCGAGGGACAAACGAAAGCGAAACTAGGCAACTCGGAGGTTAAAGGTATTGTAGAACAGCTTATGAACGAAGAGTTCGGCTCGTATCTCGAGGAGAATCCGACGGTAGGGAAACTCATAGTCAACAAAGTGTTGAGCGCTATGCGCGCGAGAGAGGCTGCGAGAAAAGCGCGCGAGCTTACACGCCGCAAGACCGCTTTGGAGTCGGCTGCTCTTCCCGGAAAGCTGGCCGATTGTCAAACCCAGGACCCCGAAAAGGCCGAGTTGTTCATTGTCGAGGGTGATTCCGCCGGGGGAAGCGCCAAACAGGGAAGAGACAAGAGGTTTCAAGCAGTGTTACCATTGAGAGGAAAAATACTTAACGTCGAAAAGGCGCGCTTCGATAGGATGTTGAAAAATAATGAAATAAGGACGTTAATTACCGCTATTGGTTGCGGTGTCGGCGGCGAAAGTTTCGACATTGATAAAATCCGATATAATAGAATAATAATTATGACCGACGCCGATGTCGACGGCGCGCATATCAGGACATTATTGTTGACGTTTTTCTTCCGTCAAATGATTGAAATAATAGAGCGAGGCTTTCTTTATATAGCGCAACCTCCGTTGTATAAAGTAAAATACGGGAAGAGCGAACGGTATATTGTTGACGAGGAAAGGATGTATCGGTTCCTTATCGGGGAAGGTGCTCATTTGCTCAGTTTGCGCGGACCGGGTAGCGTGGAAGAGCTTACCGGGAAAAAGCTAATAGAATTCCTCGATAATATAGCGAGTTTCGGGAGAATAGCGAATTTCTTTGTCCGGCGTGGCCATCCAAAAGATATTATAGAGAACGTCGGTTTTTTACAAGAACTAACTCCGGAAATAATCGAAAATCAAGTCGAGTTTTTAGATGTTCTCGCCGTGCTTGCGAGAAGATTAAGAAAACTCGGATACGAGATTAATTATCATACCGAACGTGATGAAGAACATCTCGGCTGGAGCGCTGTAGTGGAATACGAACAGCGGGAATTACAAGGCGAAATCGTCCTGGATTTCGATTTCCTGGATTCTCCGGAATTTGCGAGACTGAAAAAATCGGCGGCGCCGTTATCCGAATTTACGCTTCCTCCTTTGATTGCGGTTTATGAGAATGAAGAACTAAAGTTCTCTCGCTATAGCGAACTACTCGATTTTGTCCTCGCAATTGGTCGAAAGGGCAAGAAGATACAACGCTATAAAGGCCTGGGCGAGATGAACCCGGAGCAACTCTGGGAAACGACTATGGACCCCGCGAGACGACGTCTTCTGAGAGTCCGGCTCGAGGACGCCGCCGGGGCGGACGTTATATTCTCCACCCTTATGGGGGAAAACGTGGCCCCGAGAAGAGAGTTTATTCAGGCAAACGCGCTCGATGTCAAGAACCTGGATATATGAACCTGAAAGGTAGAAGATGAAAAAGGTAGTAATAACCATAGTTTCGTTATCTATAATTATTCTCGGTTGTGGCGGGGCAAAGGTTACTCGTTTCGAAGAAACCAGAATAACTTCTATAGCCTGGGCCGGCGATACTCTCGTTGCGTTTTCTAAAAACACTATTCGAGGGTTTATCGCCGGTGGAGTAAAACGTAACCCTAAAAGGAGTATAGAATTATGGCTCGCGACGGTCGACCCGGAGCGCGGGACCGTCGACACCTCCTATCAGATTCGTGAAATACCCGAACAACTCGGC
>QMZY01000166.1 GCA_003663415.1 Candidatus Aenigmatarchaeota archaeon | reverse complement strand
TGGAGGGTCAGGTTCGGGAAGGGTTTTGTCAGGACAGGGGGGAGGTTTTGGGTTGGAGGTTTTATTGTGTAGGTTATGGATTCTATGTGAAGGGTGAGGTTTCCTGAGATTTGGATCTGCAGGGTTAGGTTTTGGGTTGAGATGTTCAGGGAGCAGGTTTGTTCGCAGCTGGAGATAAAGGGGATAACAGGGTATTGGGTTATGTTTTGTTCTGGTTGGGTTAGATTGGTTTGGTTTTGGGTTAAATTGGTTGGCTGATAGGAGAGGGTCAGGAGGGTTGAGTTGGTTAGGTTTTTTGATTGGGCTTGTATCAGGAGGTTGTGGGTTCCCGGGGTTAGGTTCAGGGAAAGGGAGCAGAAGTTTTGAGAGAGGTTCATTTTTATTTGGGTCTGGTTGAAAAGGAGGGAGCAGGAAGAAAGGTTAAGGTTTGAGGTCAGGTTCAGAGTTAAGTTTGGTTTCTGGAGGACGGAATGGTTTTCCGGGGTGGGGGGTAAAAGGAGAAGGGAAAAAGACAGATTTTGCGGGATTGTAAAGTTTTTTGGCGAAACAACAGAGCAGGACGGTGTTTGGATTGTTAAGTTGGTTTCAGGAAACTCAACAGACACGTTTCCTTGGTAAAGGTTATCTGAAAGGTTTGTTAGATTAAAAAAGCAAACGGTGTCATTGATATTCATGGTGTAATTGAATGAAGCTATCAGTAATGTGCAGTTGCTTGGTTTTTTATTGACCTCGAATTCCCAGTATATCCAGTTTTTGTTTGTAACAGAGTTGTTTTCAGGACTTTTCCATACCACGGAAAGTTCTGGCTCGGGTTTGATGTAAAAAACATTTATGCAGACAGTTTCAGTTTGATTCCAGTTTCCTGCTGTGTCACTGGCAAAACCTGTTAAGCAGTAAGTCTGGTTGGATTTCAGGGTTAGATTGAAATAGCAAAAATTCTGCGTTGCTGGTTTTGTATAGTTTGTTTGGTTTATGGAAAGAATGCAAAATGAAAGGTTTTCAGAAGATGAATAATTCCATTGCACATAGGTGTTATTAATAAAGGACTCGTTTAGAGGAGAAGGGGAAACAAACGCTATATCAGGCGGTTGCGTGTCTGTTATGAAAGACGCTTGGGTATGATTCTGTAAAAAGCTATTATTGCAATAAAAAACAACGCTGTGATAACCGTCTGAAAGATTTTCAAGGGAATAGAAATGCCTGTCTGTATCATTTTTCATTGTCTTGTTTGCGGTATTGTCCAAGGAATAAACGCAGGTTGCGTTATTAAGTGTAACAGAAACATTGAAGTAAATTAAAGAGGAGTTGTATAGAGAATGCAAAGGAGATTCTATTGTCATTTGGAAGCGGTCAGCTCCTTTCTGATCAACCTCTTTCTTGAAAAGAGGTTGTATTGTCTGGTTTTCAGCCGTGAAGTTCGGTTTGGTTTTGTTTTCAGGAAGCTTGATAACGAAACCTGTGATTCCGGGGTGTACGGGAACGCCAGGACTAGAAACGCTTTTTGTGTCCAAAACAAGAAGTTTCTTGTCGGGTGTTTTGAGAAAAATTTTAGCAGTGCCGTTTCCGGAAAAAAAGCCTGAAACCTTTAAGGATGTAATTTCGCCCTGTGTTTCGGGCGACCAAACAAATTCTGAGGACCTGTTAAAGGTTATATTAACAGGAACTGTATAAAATGTTCCAAGAAATTTGCCTGTAAAAGAAAAACCTAACAAAAAGAAAGAAATGAACAAAAAAACCAACACAAGCTTAACAAGATTTTTCCTGTCCTTTGCGTTAAACCCTTTTTTTGGTTTTTCTTTGCCAAGATAAATGTTTTTTACCTTCCCTTCGGGAGTTCTAATGCTTTTGTAATAATAGGGTCCGTATTTCTTTCTTCCTCTCCTCACGTATTTAGCATACACCAAGTTTATCCCACCCTCTCAAAAAGTAGTGCAACGCACAAAAACACATATTTAATTATATTAATTAATTAATTTATATTAATTATTTTGTAGTGCAAAACGTTTAAATGGTGTTGGTTTTAAACAAACTTAAAAAATCTGTGTTCTTCCCTGAATCTTGGAAGCCTTTTCTTGAGTTTGAAATAAAATTCTATAAATTCCTTTGCTTCTTTTCTGATGTAATCAAGAATCTTCTCATACTCGCCGTTATAATACCACACGGGAACCATCACGCCTGATGTTTCTTTTCCTGTAAATTTGTCCAGACCAGAATCTTTAAGCCTGAATGCGTTCATGCCTACGCAGATGTGTTTTATGTCTATTGTTGGCAGCTCGTTGTAAATAAACCAGTTTGAATATTTTAT
>QMZY01000165.1 GCA_003663415.1 Candidatus Aenigmatarchaeota archaeon | reverse complement strand
TCGATGTCGCCGACCCTGCGGATATTAACTCTCTCGGATACCTTTTTCTGCCGGGTGAAGCGACCGGCATTTCGATGGTCGGGCCTTATTGCGCGATAGCCTGCGACGACAGCACATTGCAAATACTCGACCCCTCGGACCCGGCGGATATTACGGTGGTCGGGACGTTTGCGAGCGACGCCGGAATTTATCGCTGCTACGCCGTCGGCGACACGGTTTATACAAATGGCGATAAGTTCACGATTATCGACGCTTCGACACCGTCCGCACCGTCGGCGGTCGGCGAATTCACGATAGTCGCAGCCGCACTTGGATTGTGCGTTAGTCCGCCTTATGCCTATCTTGCCGAGAAGAGTTACGGCCTGAACGTCGTGGACATAGCCGACCCGTCTTCTCCGGCCATGTTCGACCGCTATCTTATGATGGACGCGTATGTTAGGGGCGTTAATATCGACCGATATGGTAAGATATATCTCGCAACTGACGATGGACTATATATTTATGAGCATTCGGGGGACAGCCTACGCCAACTCGGTTTCTGGGCCTCGCCCGATTACGCCTACGACGTCGTTATCGACGGCATATATGCGTTTATCGCCTGCGGCAACGCGGGTTTGCGCGTAGTCGATGTTTCTACGCCGTCGGCGATGACCGAGGTCGGCTACTACAACCTCGGCTCGGAAATCACCGACATATTTCTCGAATTCCCGATAGCTTGGGGGGTCGGTCTCTGGGCGCGCGTGAATGCGTTCGACGTTTCTATGTTCGCCCCGGTCGCGGAATCGCAAGCCAAACCGGCGGAATTCGACATCGGCATCTACCCGAACCCGTTCAATTCGGCGGTAAAAATTAGGGTCTTGGGTCTTGGGTCTTGGGTTTCGGCCATCGAGATATTCGACATATCCGGTCGGAAAATCGCCGAATTCCCCGTAGGGGCGTATGGCATACGCCACTGTATTGCGGCGGGTTCGCATGACGCGTGTCGCATGACGCATGATGTGCTATGGACGCCGGGCGCGGAAATCCCCTCCGGCATCTACCTAATCCGCATAAAAGGAGAAACCCAATGCGCCGTCCGCAAAGCGATATTGTTAAGATAATAGCGGCGGTCATCCGGCCCTTTGTGATTGACATTTAGCTGGTTGAGATGTTAGTTAGGAGAGTAAGGGGAGAGAATTGTGACTAGGGGAAACCTAATAAACGAAGGAAGGAGTAATTTGAAAAAAGCAACCTTAATAGTAATGTTCGTAATTATGGCGATAGGCTTATATATCCCTTCTATTCCTTTCGCACAAACGAGTAACGAAAACGTTGATGTTAATCTCAAAGGCGAAAGCATAAGGATATTAGGAATTAATACGAGCGATTTCCCAAATATCGCACTTGATATTGCAGTTTGCGATTCTCTATCAAATCCTGTATTCGGCCTTGATTCTTTAGAATTCGAAATAACGGAAGGGGAAAGAGCGTATAAATCACGAGAAGTTCAACTCCTTTCGGAAATAACGCACAACACTATCGCGCTAGTAATCGATGTATCGATTTCCGCGCAGGGACGCCCGCTAAACCAGATAAAAAAAGCAGTCCGCGAATTTATCACTCGTGCACCAGAAAAAGACAGTATGGCTATTATCGCTTTTTCCGATACGGCTTGGGTTGAAGACCACCTTACGAATAATAAAGATAGTCTTCTTTTACATCTCGATTCCCTAAAGACATGGGGGACAACAGCTTTTTATGACGCAATTTATTTAGGATATAGGGAAATCGAGAACCATTCAGGCGCTTTGTCAATTGTAGCCCTGACAGATGGCGACGATAATTCGAGCGAAATCGATTCTGTTAAGATAATTGATACCCTTAGCAACATCGAAGTGCCAGTTTATACTATAGGGTACGTCCCGTCCGCTTATTATATTATTAATTCTTTAGCCGAATTTAATTATGAGCTTAAACGGTCCCTCTATTTAAATGCACTTTACGGACGGGATGAATACGACCTTTGGAAAGAACTGGATTGGGAGACAAAACAAGGTTTAATAGACCTATTTATGAATAGGGAAATGGTGGCTCGCATAGCCGACGCTAGCGGCGGGATTTATTATTATTCACCAAGTTCGGATGATTTGCCGGGGATTTATAAAGATATCTACGCTCGCATAAGTAGCGTCTATAGATTACGCTATAGGACTAAAAATTACTCTGATGTATTGGAACGAAACGGCAGTATTTCGTTACAAATTGGCCCCGGCCACTTCAGCGACAGCACACTCGACCGTTCTTATGTTCTGAATATAGACAAGGAATCATA
>QMZY01000164.1 GCA_003663415.1 Candidatus Aenigmatarchaeota archaeon | reverse complement strand
TTCTTTATCTATCATGCCCATAGGCCCTCTTGGACGAGGTCCTCGTTGTTTTGCTGTTGCACTAGGTCCGTGACTCATTTTAATTCCTCCAACTCTAGTTGAGATGTAGCTATAGAACGATACATCTCACATGTCTCCATTAATTCTTCATGTGTTCCTTTACCGATAATTTTTCCACCGTCTAATACAATAATTAGATCAGAATTTTTTATTGTAGAGATCCTTTGAGAAACAAGAAAAACAGTGCTTTTTCCAGTCTTTTCTCTTAGTGCTTTTCTGAGCCTAGATTCAGTTTTGAAATCTAAAGCAGAAAAACTATCGTCAAAAATGTATATGGGTGCTCTCTTAACAAGTGCTCTAGCAATAGCGAGTCTCTGTTTCTGTCCTCCAGAAACATTTGCTCCTTTTTGTGCAATTTCTGTTTTCAATCCCTTGGGTTTAGATTTAACAAAGTCTATTGCTTGTGCTATTTCTAAGGCTTCATACAATGTTTCTTCTGTTGCGTTTTCATCAGCAAATCGTAAATTACTTTCTATGGTTCCTGAAAATAACATTGTTTTTTGGGGAACAAACCCTATTTTATCTCTTAGATCATGTTGTGTTACTTCTCTTATGTCGATTCCATCGATTTTTATAGTTCCTTTAGTTACATCATAAAATCTAGGAATAAGGTTAACAATAGTTGACTTTCCTGAACCTGTTGGTCCAATAAAAGCGACTGTTTCTCCAGGATTAGCTGTAAAGGTCACATTTTCAACTGCACATTTCTTTGCTCCAGGGTATCTAAAACAGACATTACTAAATTCAATTTTTCCATGAAATGGTTCTGGAAATTTCTTAGGTTGCTCTGGGTCTTTTATTCTTGGTTCTGTAATAAGAACATCATTAATCCGTTTTGCTGAAACAACAGCTCTTGGAAGAATAATAAACATCATTGTAAGCATAAGGAAGGAAATAACAATTTGCATGGCATATTGCATAAATGCCATCATATCTCCCACTTGCATTGCTCCATCAGAAACTTGATGAGCTCCTATCCAAATGATGCTTATCATCATACCATTCATGACTAACATCATAAAAGGCATTAAAATTACCAACAATCTATTAACGAACAAGCTAACTGTAGTTAAGTCCCTATTTTCGACATCAAAACGTTTTTCTTCATATTTTTCGCGGTTAAAAGCTCTGATAACTAGTATTCCTGAAAGATTCTCTCTGGCTACTCTATTTATCCTATCTGTTAACTTCTGTAATAACTTGAATTTTGGAACAGCAACTAGGAAGATGATTATTATTAGAATCATTAAAAGAGCTACTGCTACTCCTATCAACCACCACATGTTTTTACTCTTTGCTAAAGCATGAATTATTGCTCCTACTCCAAGGATTGGAGCATAGAAAACCATTCTTATTATCATAGAGGTAACAGTTTGAATTTGTGTAACATCGTTAGTTGAACGGGTAATTAGTGAAGCAGTGGAAAATGTGTCAAACTCTGATCTAGAAAAGTTTTCTACCTTTTCAAAAAGATCACTTCTTATGTTTCTAGCTATTCCTGCAGAAGTTTTTGAGGCAATATATCCTACTCCTATAACACATAAAACAGAAAGAAATGTGACTCCTAACATTAAAACTCCTGCTTTTAGGATATACATTAGCTGAATTTTGTCAGTGTCTATTCCTATTACTTCATATTCTGCCCTCACAACGAATATTGCAACTTGTTTAAGCATCATTTCTCCCGTTTCCTTAAATTTATTAGCAATAGCAGAACTAATTAATAGTCTTTGTTCAAGAGGAAGAGTTTTTACCACATCAAACAGGCTTGTTCCTGGGGGAAGTGTAGACGGATCAATGTCCAGCAATTCATATATCTCTGTGGCATTTACTACTTGTGAATTGTTTGTAGCTATCTGTTCAAAATCTGTAGAAGTTACAATTGCATTAATTAATATCTCTTCATATTCTTCTAAGGTTTTTTTCTTTACATTCTCATTCAAAAGATAAATCGACTCATTCTCCAATATTGGATAAGAATCTGTTAACTCTTGGTAGTCACTTGAATTTTCTGTTACTAGTCTGTAGTCAGAAAGCACTTTTGTTTGATTTTCAGGAGCCACAAACACAAAAATATTTTCCATTTTACTTTGTCTAATAGCAATTGGAACAGCATGTTCTATTCCCCCTTGTTGAATTCCTTTGTCTACAATATCAGACATATAATCTGGGAGAGAGAGCTCTAAATTAGCTTGTGCAAATAATAATCCAATTGCTATTAGAATGAAAAAAATGTAAGTTTTTACATATTTTAATAC
>QMZY01000163.1 GCA_003663415.1 Candidatus Aenigmatarchaeota archaeon | reverse complement strand
TCCATCCTCTTTGTGGACGATTGCATAACCTCCGGGACGACGGCTAGGCTCTGTTACGAGGCTCTGGTGGAATTAGGGAATCATGTAGACGGCCTGATCTGGGTGAGTGCAGGAGGTTGATCAGGAGGATCCGCATTTAATAAGCAACTCTCGAACGAAACCCACGACATCAGCCTGTAATTCTTCATTGGGACCGGCATATAGAAACTCCGCGACGCGCCTCGGTCCCACACTATTAGGGTCTGAAAAGTCCCGTTGCAAGATTTGAAGAGCTTGTTGAGTCTCCTGTTCATTGAGGAGGGGCTTGAGGTGGTCAAAGATATTGTCAATGCCAGTTCCATAATTTCGGATCACATAGTAGAGATCATACGCATCTTTATTTTCTCCTCTTGTCCCGAAGGCCAAGGCCTTGAGCACCATAAAGGCTCCTGGACCGCATACCCATACATAACGGCTCGCTTTTTCCCCGGTGATTGTACTTCCTTCCAGTAAGATTTTTTCCCTGTCTTTAAAAGCCAGATGAAGGCCTGGTGTTATGACTGCGGCAAAATCCCTCTCGATGTGTCGCAGATTTCCTCCTTTATCCGACTCAAGACTCGGGGGGATGACAAAATCTACCGTTACTTTCAGGTCGGGAGATGGTTCAATCTTCCAGCGCTGAAATGTTGGATTCCCCGCTTCGTTGACATCCGGTTCAAAACCTGCCCGGCGAAGCCTTAAAGTAAGTTCCTCGTATCTGTGGGCATCCAGTAAGGCGAGAGAGAGCCCCAGATCAAGATCCATAGTCCCTACATGAACACCTTCATTTGGAGGGAGCGATTTTTCAGGAATCAAAAGAGAAGGCACGAGTCCACCGACAACAACAAATTCATCAAGGAGGTCCCCAATCTTCGTGGCAACATAAAGGCAGGTCTGCCTTACAAGCTCTACCTGTTGTTTATGGTACCCAGTGGCAAAGGAAGGTTTTTCAGGCATCTTGCCTCCAGCTTAGATATTCCTGGCGCAATCTGGATGCCGCTTCCTTTGATCTTTCAGGGTGCCCTTTGAGATCAAGGTAAATCTGGACAGGGTGGACACACGCAATTCCCTCACGTTCTGCAGCGCCCTGGAACACCCCTTCATCATTGGGAACAACCAACCAAGTATTGGCACCGGCTTCATCTTTGCGGAAATGAAGAGCACCAAGGATTTTTTCAGTTGGTGGTTCTTTAAGATAAAACGTAGCAATTCGGAAGATCGCAAAATGCGTGTAAAGCCAGGCCCCTGCCAGTCCTGTAAATGCATAAGTTATCCCATTTTGATGCAGGATCGCAGCTATTCTGTGAAGCAATTCGTCGCCACTGCGTGCTGCAATGTGCCCTTTGATAATGTGATGTTTGCTGAAATCATAAGCCTCATGCCATGCGTCGAGCAGTTGATCTGGATCATCAGGCCTCAGGGAGCCCTGATCCTCTCTGACAATCAACCTGCTCTGTTCAAGTCTGCGAATGATGCGGCTGGTATAACCCTCGTCTAGGCCGGTAGCCTGGGACAATTCCCGTTGAGTGAAACTTCGGTATGGTTCGATCAAAAACTGCCGCACAATACGGGAGCTTTTTGGGGCAAATACGTTTGGAGGTCGGCCAGCCTTCTTGAAGCGATTCGGTCGCCCTTCTATGTGGATAAGGAGCCCGGGCGCCTTGATATGGGCATTCCCGGAAAGGTCAACCCATGCAATTCCATGTCTGTCGCAGAACTGACGTCCTGTTTCGCCCATGTACGGAACGACCAGAAGCGGTATGACATCTTGCCCAGAAGTCTCCCTGGTCTCCTTGAGTTGGACTACAGCCGGATGCAGCAATGCTCGAGTACTTGAACTTTTACATTCCACAAAAAATTTGTATTCACCTACATCTACCACAAAATCAGTGCCGCGGTCTTTTTGGCCTTCCAGGATCCTTACTTGATTTTCCGGTACTTCCACGAGCCTGGCGAGTATGCCCGGGATCTCAGAAATGACATGTTTTTCAAACGAATTTCGCATGCTTGACTAAATACCCCAACTTGCCTAATTTGTCAAGTACATATATTTAGTCAAGTTAAATATGCTTTGAGACCTTGATCAAATAGACACACTTGCTAAAAAAGACAAGTCCTACTATTTAGTCAAGCAACTAAACAGAGAGAAAGCCAGCGTAATTTGGATATCTCGATCAAACGAATTGATTCTTTCAAGGGACTAATGACACGATTGAAGTTAATAGAAAAAGGCGCAACGAGTATATGAAAACATTACAGCTAGTGAAGAATGACCAGGATTGATTTGGTTGCGTATGGGTTGCGTTTT
>QMZY01000162.1 GCA_003663415.1 Candidatus Aenigmatarchaeota archaeon | reverse complement strand
CTGTGTTTATCATATATTGGTTTTTTCCATGTGGTTATCATCTTGCCTGTTTGTGCCATTGCCCTTGAAAGATATGCTGCTTCCTGAACGCTCAGCCCGTGGTGATACAAACCAATCACAAAAGCTGTGATTTCTATTTCCGATAATCTGTTTTCAACCACGTCTTCTATTATTTTTTTAAGTTCTGCTGAGGCCAGGTTGTTTCCGGAGAGTTTCTTTTTTATAAAAGCAATTGATTCCGGCGGGTCAACGGGCTCTGTTTTTATCAAAGACCCCTCTCTTGTTTGCAACTCATTCTCTACGTCAGAATAAAGACCAATCTCACCGGCACTGACAAATTTTTCAGTTATGTTTATTATAGCAACTATTCTGTTTTTCTTATAACTCAGTTGAATTCTGTCCAAAGGCCTTACACCAAGCTCTTCGGCATCTTCTTTGTTCAAAAATACCATCGGTCTCTTGGCTTCGGAAAACAAGGGCTTTGCCTTCAGATACATAAAAATACACAATAGGTTATTGTTTTGAAAAATATATAAAATTATTTCATTGTTTTTGTATAACCAGCAAGGAGTGAAATAATAAATAAAAACCAACAACAAGCGAAATATTTATAAATCAAAACATTATATTTATATTAAATCTTTTAAGTGCTCTGGAATTGCCAGATGCAAAAGAGAGGTGTTTAAATGGCAAAAAAGAAATCAGGAAAAAAATACTATATTATGAAAGTTGGGAAAAAAGTATCGATCTTTACAGGAAGACAACCAAGACAGGCAGCTCTTAAGGCAGCAACCAGAGGTTACACAGACATAAGATTAAGAGAAAGAGGAAGGAGAAACAAAGACGGAACCTATACAATCCACATTTTTAAAGGTTCAAGAAAAAAAGTCAGTGTTTCAAGCAACGTCAGCTGGCTGCCATCGCAGGTATGGAAGCCAAGCGTAAAGAAAGTTGGAATTGAAAGAGTAAAAAAGAGGTAAGGAGTCGTATTGACTCCTCTGTTTTTATTTTTTTAGTTTTAAAATGATATTATGGCGAAATACGAATGTCAGAAATGCGGATGGATAGGAAAACCAATATTTATGGAGCCTGCTACAAGACTCTGTCCTGTGTGCAGAAGCACAAACCTGAAGAAAGTGAAAAAGAGATAGTTTATGAAAACAATAAAGATCAGAGCAGTCTTGTCTCTTTTGCTTCTGGTTACATTTATTGTGAGTTTGTTTACTGGTTTAGGTTTGTATTTTTCACCTTCGGGGAAAACAGCGAAGCAAACAGAATGGAATTTTTTCGGTTTTGAGAAACGGCAACTGGAAAACTTACACACTGTTTTTGGATTTGCAATGTCAGTTCTGATAGTAATTCACTTAATTGTAAATTACAAGCTGTTTTTTAGTGAAATCAGAGCATTGGTTAAGAAACAGTAACAGCGGTTTTAAAGATTAGTCTTTTCATAAACAGAAGCTTTTTAATTATTGAATGCGCCGGCCGGGATTCGAATTTCCGAACCCTTCACGTGAATGAAAGGTTTCCCGGATTGCCGCCGCTCTGCTTTGAATTGGCAGGGCGACGTCCTTTAACGGATTCCCAAGCGCTACCATTAGACTACCGGCGCATTACAGCAAACGGCATGGTTGGATTACAAAGATATCGTTTGCTGATTGTTCCTGACGGTTTGCAATTTATTGCATCAGGAACTATAATTATTAAATGTTTGTTTGGCATATAAAAGCTTAATCACTGATTAGAAATCCTGTTCTCTCAATTCTCTTTTAACCTTTTCGTAACATTTTTTGCAATATCCGTGAGAAATTAAACCATTTTTTTCTACCCATTCAGGCATATTATAATCCACGGCTTCTGAAGGATCATCTGTCCAGTATTTGCCACAGATACTGCATTTCTTAACAATGCCTTTGTTTTTCAAAATATTCTCGATTTTACTAATTTGTGACATTTTTATCCCTATTAAAAATATTTTTCAGCAAAAATAAAAAATTGTTGAGTCCGCTTCTCGTCTTGTTTGAAACAAACCTTATCAGTTCAGCTTTAATAAGCAGCTTCTCTGCAAATTTCCTGTATTTTCCAGTTTATCCAGTTTATAGCAAAGGGCATATTGATTGGAAGCGTCGTTTGCTGATTGTTCTGACGGTTTGCAATTTATTGCGTCAGGAACTATAATTTCACAGCAGCAAAAAGAAAGATTAGGGAATTGTACATCAGCGAATGTTTTGCACAGGTTTTCACTCGATTCCTGATAATTTTATAAACCTTCCCGCCTATTTTATATTTAATGGCGGCCAGAGCGGGGGTGTACACCCGTTCCCAT
>QMZY01000161.1 GCA_003663415.1 Candidatus Aenigmatarchaeota archaeon | reverse complement strand
TTTGGTTAGGATGGGTTGGGATTATATTAGGAGTGTGTGGGCTACTGTGGTTAATTCTGGGGCTAGTACTAGGGTGGCGAGAACTGTTTCTAGGCTTGTTCATGAGAATTATTTAGATTTGACATTGGAGCCGTTTTTTGGGGATGAGGTAGCTCCGTACGTGTATTTGGATGATGGTAGGAGAGTTAGAGTTGGTGATTTGGGCGATGGTGTGCGGGGTCTTGTGACGTTAATGCTTCTTTACGAGCTTGTGAAACCGGGGGTTTTGCTGTGGGATGATGTTGAAGCTCATATGAATCCTAGGATGCTTTTGTTTGTGGCTCGTTGGGTTGCTGATCTTGTGGATAAGGGGGTTCAGGTGGTTTTGTCTACTCATAGTATTGAGGCTTTAAGGACAATAGCTGGCCTTGTAGAGGATAAAGATGTTAGGATTTATTTGTTGACGCTTGAAAGAGGTGTTTTGAAGTCGAAAGGTTTGAGTTTGAGGGATGTTGAGGAGCTTTGGAAGGCTGGTATTGATATTAGGGTTGGGGAGCCTTACCTGCTATGAAGCTTTATCCGTTTATGACGGTTGATAGTGTTGTGAGAAATATTGTTAGAGTTTCTAGATGGTTGGGTTTCGATTATTGGTTAGTGTTGTTGAGGAGTTGAGGTGTTTTATTGTTATTGGTGATGGAACTCCTGAGGATGAGATTTTAGCTCTCATTGCTTATCATTTGAATGGTGTTGGTAAAGTTATTGGCATAGCTAAGCCTGAATTTGTTGGTATTAAGGTTTTTGAACTTATTCCCATGTATTTGGTTCAAAAAGTCGGTAGTATATTGGTTTTGATCGATCAAGAGGATTATGATGTTGAGGTGTTAATTAAAGAGGTTGAAGAGAGGTTGAGGGGCCATGGTATTGCTATAGAGAGTAGAGGAAATAAAGGCAGGTTAGTAGTTTATGATTGCGAAAGAGGTAGGAGAAGATTTAGGCTTGTTGTTGTTATTAATGGTCTTGATGAAATACCTTTTGAAAGACATATGGTGGAAGATCATTTGTTGAAGGCTGCAAAAATTTTGTTGGGGGAACAAATAGATGATGTTATTTGCACCTATTTCATATCTTGGGTATTCCTTTTGGGCTCCTATTTAGTGTTATGGTGTGAGTTCAATGTAGATTGTTATATCTACGCTTAGTGGGTGGATGCTAGGGTTGTTTTGCCGTAAACTACGATTACTATTTCATGTGTTCCTCGAGGTGTTGCTACTTAACGTGTGGTGCTGTGCGGATTTGTTTTTAACTACGTAGGAGAAGGAGACTATTGGGTTTGGGATTAGGGCTTGTATCTGCAATTTTTCCTATGTTATGGGTGTGAATTTGATTTCTATGCTGTTTTCTTTCTCTTGAAATGTTATTCCGTAGATTTGTGTGTATGGTTTTTCTCCGTAGCAGAATATTCTTCCATGTTCTTCGAAAATCCTAATGATGGATGAACAACACTTTCTTAGCTCCTCACCTCCAATTTTATTTGAATTGGATGTTATAATTATGCATATGTCGTCCCCCGCCATTTTCAACGAAAAATCTCCCAATATTCTCTTCGCCGTGTCGCCGCTAACAATTTCTCTCAACAAATCGTATCGTAAAATTAGGAAGATT
Organism: Candidatus Aenigmatarchaeota archaeon; assembly: GCA_003663415.1. GTDB lineage: Archaea > Aenigmatarchaeota > Aenigmatarchaeia > QMZP01 > QMZP01 > QMZY01. Next base: position 686 of record QMZY01000161.1, on the reverse strand, counting down.
GGGGAATGCGAGCTAAGCTCATCTATGCTTTTCTGAATTGTGTCAATGAAATTTTGTGGGAATTTTTCGTCCTTTCTTTCTTCAAGTTTTGGGTAGATGAAGTGTATGTTTGAAAGTTTCATTGATATGTCTGTGTGTGAAGCTAGGAATCTAGTTGCATTGTCGCTTCTCATAGGTGTTATAATACCTGAGTATCCTTTCCTTAAATATGTGGCCGCAATCGATGATATGAAAATGTGGCTTATTTCTTCGACACTATTTGTGTTAAGTTTTATTAGGAGGATGGGGGCTTCGAAGCTTGCCCCTAATCTATCTACCATTTTATCTAGGAAAGATTCGCCCTCAAGTTGTAGTGGTTTCTTCAACATGAATTTCAAAACCTTTCCAATGTCTAATATTGGGAAGCATTTGAATTCTCCTTTGTTTAAGGTGAAGTGGTATACCGGTGTTTCTATTTCAACGCCGTGAAGCTTTCTTAAAAACATTTTCCTAAAAACCCTACTATCACGAAGCTCATATGTCATTTCGATTACACCCTCAACCATTCCCTCCAAAACATCGTTTCCCCGCTCCGAAACAATTATAGCTTTAACATCTGAATCTTGTATGATATCTATGAGGTCTTTGGCGAACATTTCAGGTGGTGCTTCTAGAGTTTTGCAGATCAAGTTGAAGTTGTCAACTAC
>QMZY01000160.1 GCA_003663415.1 Candidatus Aenigmatarchaeota archaeon | reverse complement strand
GGTCGCAGCCGAACTTTTCAAGAAACCGCCGGAAGGTAGAAAATAATGAATCTCGACGCGCCACTGGTGATTTCCGGAGATACCCGCTATGCTTACGCCACCGGTGTAGTCCGTGGCAAATGGGCCAAACGCCTCGGCAAAACCGAATTCCTTCGAATTATAGACGCCGAAACCGCCGATATAGGCAAAGTCCTCAACGAACTCGGCTTTCACAACGCCGCTGAAAACCCCGAAAAGGCAATCGATACCGCGTGGGTTGAAGTTATCGAACTGGTCGAATCCCTTTCTCACAATCCTGAAGTTTCGGGCGTTCTCAGGCTCTTCACAGATTTTACAAACGCTTCGTTGGCGGTAAAAGCACACCTTTTCGAGTTCGATAATGAGAAATACCACCTTCCGGGCGGAAACGCATCCGCCGAGCAGCTCGCCAGGGTAGCCTCCGGCGAGACCCATATTACAGCTGTTCCTAAAGAGGTCCGGGAGGCTATGCGCGTTGCCAAGGCCCTCTACTCGGCGACAGGATTACATCTGATAATAGATGTCGCCACAGACAGCTATTTCGGGACGATATTCGTCGATAGGCTTATGGAAAGCGGCAGAGAGTTCCTTCGCGAATTCGCACGGCGCTGGGCGGATAGTAAAAACCTGACCAGCTACCTCAGAATACGCATCGCAGGAATACCGATAGAGCATTTCAAGAGGTTTTTTATAGAAGGTGGCCATATAAAACGAACGGAATTCCGTCTATTCGAGACTCTCGAACTGGACGCCATCCCGGCGCGAATGGTGCTCAGCCTTTACGGTAAACCGCTTGCTAACGCGGTTACGCAGCTTGTCCGTGAAAATGATTTCGAGCCGCTCGCCGATTATGTCGCCAGCATTCAGGAGAGTTTTCTTCGGCAGAATACGTATGTCAGTTTCGGTCTCGAAGTATTGATGGCTTACGCCTTTCTCCGCTGGCGGGAACTTCGCGCCGTAGGGGCTATTCTGAGAATGAAAAAAGCCGGTATCGACCGTGAGAGAATAATCGAAAGGGTTCGCTATGGAGACGTATAAAACGGCGGTTGTAGGGGATATTGCGACCTGTCTCCCTTTCCGGGCGATGGGAGTCGAAGCCGTTATAGCAGAAGAGACCGAAAATCTATGCGAAGCAGTCGATAGACTTATCAAGTCGCGCGAATACGGCGCTATTTTTGTTGCCGAGAACATTGCAGAGAGATTATCGGAAATAATAGAATCCGCCCTCTATAAACCGTTACCGTCGATTATCCTTATCCCGACCGTAACGGGCAGTCTCGGCAAGGGCAGAAACGTAATTAGAGAGACGATGAAACGCGCAGCAGGCAGGGATATTATGGGGGAAGAGGATTAAACATATACAACGAATTATATCAAACGGAGGATATATGTCCGAGGAAAAAATAGGTCGAATTGTTAAGGTTTCCGGGCCGCTTGTCGTTGCCGAGAATATGACCGGGGCAAAGATGTATGATGTTGTCCGCGTGTCGGATAAACACCTCGTCGGCGAGATAATCGAGCTTGTCGGAGATACCGCGTCGATACAGGTCTACGAAGAGACCGGTGGTCTCGGCCCCGGCGAACCCGTATACCTCGTTAACATGCCTCTCTCCGTAGAACTCGGCCCCGGCCTTTTAACATCTATTTACGACGGTATCCAGCGGCCTCTCGATATAATTGTCGACAAAACGGGAGATTTTATCACACGCGGCGTTACCGCCGACCCTCTGCCGAAGGATAAAAAATGGGATTTCGTTCCGAAGGTCGAGGAAGGCCAGAAGGTAACCAGCGGCGACATAATAGGCACCGTCCAGGAAACGGTTATTATCGAACATCGAATTCCAGTGCCTCCGGGAATTAGCGGGACGGTCGAAAAAATTGAATCCGGCGAACACACAATCGAAGATATAATCTGTGTTATTAAGGATGACGAGGGTAAAGAACACAAGCTTAAGATGTATCACAGGTGGCCTGCGCGAACCGGTCGGCCGTATAAAAAGAAATACCTTCCGGAAATGCCGCTACTCACCGGCCAGCGACCAATCGATACGTTCTTCCCCGTTGGCAAAGGCGGAACGGCTTGTGTTCCGGGGCCTTTCGGCAGTGGAAAGACCGTAATACAACACCAGCTTGCGAAATGGGCGGACGCCGACGTTATCATTTATGTCGGTTGCGGCGAGCGCGGCAACGAGATGACCGATGTCCTCAATGAATTCCCCGAACTAAAAGACCCGAAAACCGGCGAACCGCTGATGTTGCGCACCGTATTGATAGCGAATACGTCGAATATGCCGGTTGCCGCGCGTGAAG
>QMZY01000159.1 GCA_003663415.1 Candidatus Aenigmatarchaeota archaeon | reverse complement strand
TGACACACAAACTTTTATGATTGTAATTAGGTAAGAATAGATTGGGAAGATGACTTGAGAATATACAAGGATAAGAAAAAAATTTAATAAATCTAAATATTCTAGATATAAATCTGGTACCCTACTAAAATCATTGGCTTCTTTTACTAATTCTTTCCAACTTTGGGTCATTTTAGGAAATTCTGCATGGTTCACTCCTTTCTCTGTACGCCATAAAAATATATCTTCGATATCGTCAAGTTTAAATTCCTTGAACTGAATATGCGATATCTTTCTCCAATTTTTTTCTAGTATTTCTCTTCTATCTCTTCTGGCCAGCATTAGAATAATTGGTTCCAGTATATAAGAACTACCAGCGAATTGGCTGAAATCGGTCCTTTCTGTATTGATTCCTAATACAGCTTCAAGAATGTCACTTGCACTATAATAAGGAGTTGATAAACCAGCTTGACTTTTTGGAGAGTTGCTCTTAATGATTGCCTCTAAAAGGGCTTTTAGCAAAGATTGAGCAATTTGCTTTTCATTGCTAAACTCCAAGTATTTGATAATATTAAAAAAATATGGAAAGGCAGATTCCCCCCAACACCATAGTATGCGTATATTATCTTTTATTGATTTCAATAATTTTTCATCTTTAACATAACTTTCATTTGTCTTATGAAGATAAACTTCTAAAGCTGCTAATGTCCCCAGCACAATTGTTGCTCTAGCTCTATAAATCAATCCTCCATCTCCTAACCAGTCTCCCTCAAGAAAATCCTCTCTTTTTAACGTCTCATTTTTAAGTAAACTCAAACTCCGAATTATTTCTGATTTAACTAAGTTAAATGAACCAATCCAATCTTCTTTTTTCAATTTTGCTTTTTGGGCATATCGTACAATACAAGCAGCCAAAGAAGTCCACGCCTCAAAAAGGGCATAAAAATTATTCTTAATCTGATATGGACTTAACATGTAAGTAGTCATTATTACACTGCTAGAGATAGAACTAATTGCTTTAGATTTTTGTTTAGGAATATCGCTAAAGATTGCGTTGTTCAAAAAACTAAAAAAATTATCCTTTGGTAAGAAATCGCCCCCATCGGTCAGAAAAAGTTCTAAAAATAAACGAAAGTTTTCTAAATCTTTTGGAATAAATTCCCCTTGAGCATCAATGAATTCTTTCAATAATGTTTGCCCATTAATAATATCTAAATAAGAATACATCCTTCCTTTTCTCTGGTTATCTTCATTCATCTGGTCAATTTGAATCCTTACCTCATCGGTTATCTCTCCATTTGCAACTAAGAAAGACTTATGTATTTTAGTCTTGTCCACAGATGGATGAGTTATTGGTAACTCTATCAGCTCTTTTACTTCACCTAAAATATTTCGCCATTTATTAAGATCTATATTTCCTGTCTTAAGCTGATATGCACAGTAATCACCATTCTCATCAATAGTTACAATATCTTTTCCTTGCTCCATAGAACGGTGAGAGGATACATAGATGATCTTGTGTCCCTTGTGTAAAAGGACTTGGCAAAAAGCCGTCTGATAATTTCTCTCGTTTGTATTAATCAACCAATTTTCTATTGCTCTCTCGATCATTCCATTCTTTCCTTTTTCTCTCAATAAGGTCTTCAAACCTTTTCTTATATTCAGAATTGGCTTCCCATTCAGGTAATTTTTCTTTAAGTTTGGCTCCCAAATTCGGTGACACTACGAGTGTAGGTAAATACGGACGTCCTTGGTCATCAAAATCAATCCATATCTTCTCAAGTGATTTTATAAAAATGTCAAAAGTAAAAGGTTGTCCTTTTCCATTAATTACATTTCCGGTTTTATCTGTAACTTCCTTTAATTTCTCGAATACAAGCTTGGCCTTTTGTTTCTTTATTTCTTCGGCTGTGTTACAAACATTCTCAATAAAAGCCATGGGCCCTTTAGCTATAATATCTTCTTTTTTTATTGATAATTCACCAGAAATCTCTTTATATTCTGATTGATCCAATTCCCCATCTTTGGTTCCCGAAGACATTTTATTTCCTTCAAAATGATGTTCCTCTTTTATTTGTGAAAGGAAGGACTCTTGGCGGATTAAATTTTGAAGATAATGATTGATTGCTTCTTTAAACTTCTCTTTTATTTTAGGAAAATCTGGCAGCATTTTTTAACTCCTATAAATCTTACTTAAATAGTCCCACCTCAATTAAAACTCTTTAGCAATAATATCTAAATTTGACACATCAATTTCACCTGAGATGAGTTTGGGGAGTAATAGGTCACGTGCTGTTCGAAGATTTCTCAATTTAAAGAATGTATTTATCGAAATCTCAAGAATAGGACTGAT
>QMZY01000158.1 GCA_003663415.1 Candidatus Aenigmatarchaeota archaeon | reverse complement strand
ACTGACGTAAGACTCTTCTACAATAAATAGGATCTAAAGTCTTCTTGCCCATCTGGACAGGAGCCGAATATCTTTTGCCTTCTGCTATTCTTGAACACCGATTTTCGCAGAGCTATAACCGTCATTCAAATATAACATTTTCGGCTGGGGCTCTCACTGAAAAGTAAGCCCTAATTTTGCGCCCTTTAGCCCGGGAAGTACGTTCGGAAGATTCTCCCAGGGGACAGCCCGCAAGATGGGATTATGAGCGCGGCGGGGATAAATTACATTGACAGTTCTACCTGATACCATAATCGTTCCCTTCCCCCGCACAAAGTGTCTATAAATTTTGGGAGCATCGCAATCTTCAAATCCACGCAGCTTGCGAGCTAACATGTTATAAAGCGTATCGGCCGTCATCGTCATCACCACATCAAAGTGCACCTTGATTAAGATGGGAGAGGACAATGCATTGAGATGAAAGAATTTAACCGCCTCGGCAATGCTGTTTTCGACGCGCCATCGACGGGCATAGTTGCCGACAATTAACTCAAGTGGCATATCAAGATCATTTGTAACCAGAAAGGCAGGCTTTTCATGTCCATTATCTTTTACCACAATTTGTCGTAACGTACCATCGTAGTGTCGTAACGTGACCATGGATTCATGAACAAGAGGGTTAGGATATTTGCGCTTAGGATGAGGAATATGAATTCGTTTCCATGGTGAAAGCTTAGCGAGATTTTTTATGAGTTTCGCTCCCCTGCGTCGAAGGGTAACAAACTTTATGTGTTGACGATTTAACTCGGAGAGTTGAGGGTAACTGGTGAATTTTGAATCGAATACTAACGTGGGCTTTACACCACGATGGATCTTCTTCCAAAATGAAAGAAAGGAAAGCACCTGGTCATCAGCTTCTGAACGCTTGATGTCGGCAGCGGTATAAAGCATTAACTTGGTTTCGGCATCTTGAGCAAAAAGGGTGAGGGCTCCCTTCATGGTTTTTCCACGAGCACCGGCCCAGTTTTTCTCCAGTTCGGATTCTTCGCCATAATGAGGTATGGTATGAAAATCGAGGTTCACTATACTTCCATCATATAAACCAAGTTTTTGTCCCTGCTTGACAAAGGCGCTTTGAAGTCGAAGAATATGCACCTCGTCAAGCGAGTAAGAATACGTTGACATGGCTGTACACTTAGGCATTACATTGAGTCCCAAAAAGGGACTTAATCCTGGATCGAAAGCGTGATCTCCAACATGGGCATATCTTTCTGTTCCTAAGAGTTTCATAGCCAGAAAGGAAAGAAGATAGTTCTTAGCGGGGATAATCTTGCTTCCCGGCAACCCAGCGTATCGGACGATTCGATCAAGATCCAATTGAGCAAGGAAAGGAGCAAAAAGAAAAATCCCGGAACTGGGAGAGTGGATCCTCTGCCCATCCATTTGCCCCAAGGTGATGGCTTTTGACTTTTCGGGGACATTGGCTCCTTTGACGGTTAACCCGATTTTCAAACGAGTACGCCGGGGCAGCTTGGAGAAACCTTCTTCTCGAAGGACCCGTTCCACGGTACGAATAGATATTTCAACTCCTTCTTCAGACAGACATTCAGTGATTTCACCGGCGGAGAGATTTTTTTCTCGCCAAGCCCTGATTTTCGCCCGAATGGCCGAGGTAACGCTGGGGCGATTTGCTTTCCCTTCGGGAACAGGTTCGGAAAAATCCAGTTTGCCATGGGTGAACATGTGCCGTAACAAGCGTATATAATTCTCAGAATAGCCGAAATGGTCTGCGACAATTCGAGCAGGTAACCTTTCGACAAAGGATGCTCGAAGGGCTTCATACCGGCGCTGCCAATCGTGAAGTGGGTGGGTAAAAAACGTTGCATCGCGCATACCTTTATTATAATTTATGACGTTTTAAAAGTCAAGCAAAAATAGTTAAAACAGGCTCTAAAAATCTGACGATCTCGTTTGTTTCCGAAAATCCGTGTCTAAAGGGCATTTCAGGGCCATTTGTTGCCCATTGCTGAGAGGTGGCGCTGTTTTGTGCCCAATAGAGTGTATTTTTAATCGTCATACTATATAACACCAAAACAGACGACCATGCTGGAAGCCCCCATTCTAAGGTGATTTGCTTTTCCGCATCAGCAGATTTTGTTATATCAATCCGGCACTGCGAAAATCGGTGTTAAAAAAATAAATCTGTAGTACCAAAATACGACTTCTGTCAAGAGTAACTCATTGATTTTAATGGATATTTTTTTTGAAGTCATGAAGTTGGGTTATATGTAAATGTTCTGTGTATAGATATATTCAACTCGATATATATCTTGACAATCCCACAACGAGGTCTATATT
>QMZY01000157.1 GCA_003663415.1 Candidatus Aenigmatarchaeota archaeon | reverse complement strand
CCAGACCAGAACCTGCACCCCCTCGGGCTGCGACACCGAAACCCAGTGCATTCCCGATCCAGTTACCTGCGACACCCAGCCCCCAATCACCCGTGACAACCTGGAACCAAACACATGGTACGGAGAAATGGTTCTTGTGTCTTTAACCTGCACTGACACGGGCTCAGGCTGCAAAGACACGTATTACTGCGTCTATGATACAGATGAAACCGGAAACGAAGGATCATGCACGCCAGCAACAAGAACAGACCCCAACTCCAATTTCACAATAGTGTGCGATTCTGACATATGCTACAAAAAAACAACATACTACTCAACAGACAATGCAGGAAACGCAGAATCCTACAGAACAAGCACCCTCATAAAAATGGACTCATCAGTGCCTGTTTGCACTATGAACAGTTTGGATGAATATACAAACAAAACCCAAATAACGCTGAGCTGGAGCGGAACATCAACGGGCAGCGAAATAACAGAATACACAGTTCAATATAAAATTGATGATGAAAATTACCAGACGCTTGGAACCTTTAAAACAACATCTACCGAATTCACAGGAGAAGAAAACCACGCATACGCATTCCGTTGCAAAGCTAAAAACGAGCTGGGAAAGGAAAGCCCCTGGTCCCCTGAAGTCAAAACATTCATAGACACAACCCCGCCGGAATCTTATATAAAACCACTTCCAGAATATTTGAACAAAACCAGATTTCTTGTTGAATGGTCTTCTTCTTCTGATGTTTCATTCTACAGCGTTCAGTTCAAAGACACAGAATGGGCCGCTTTTTATGAAGGTTCCTCTACTTCAAAGGAATTTGCAAACGCGGAAAACAACAAAACCTATTCCTTTCGGGTAAAAGCAACAGATCCTGCCGGAAACACAGGAGAATGGTCAGACATTGTTTCCACAACCATAGACACATCCAAACCAACCTGTGAAATAAACCCGTTGCTTGATGTTCAAACCAACAACATCTTTACTGTTTCCTGGTCAGGTTATGACGCTTCAGGAATAGATTACTACGAAGTGCAATACAAAGAAGGAACAGGAAACTGGAACCCCTTGCCGGGACTGTATAAAACAACACAAACCTCTTACCAATTTACCGGAATAGACGGCAAAAGATACCACTTTGTATGCAGAGCAACAGACCCTGCCGGAAACACAGGAGAATGGTCAGACATTGTTTCCACAACCATAGACACATCCCCGCCGGACATAAAAATAAACTGTCCTGATAAGATATCCAAAGGCGACAATGCATTAATCTCTGCCACAATACACGACATAACAAACATATTCAAGGCATATCTTACGATGAATGACACCCAGATACAAGGAACAATTAACAAGCAAAATGAAACAACCTGGGAAGCTGTATGGGTAATACCCCATCCAGACCTTGGCTCATACACTCTCTTAATATATGCAGAAGACAACAACAGCAATTTTGTCACGAAAACATTTTCTTTTACCGTGGTTCCCTGTCAAGAGGGAGCAACAAGGCCGTGTTCTGAAACAAAAAAAGGCATATGCGGAACAGGAAATGAAACCTGCACAAACGGCGAATGGGTCGGATGCCCCGAACCGGTTAAAGAAAGATGCAATGGAGAAGACGACGATTGCGACGGAATAATTGACAACATAGACGGCAAAGCCTCTGTTCAGGAAACCAAATGCCGGTGCTACAACGGGAACCAGCCAAAAACCGAAACATGCAATGATATAGACGATGACTGCGACGGAGAAACAGACGAGGGTTTAACGTGCTGCCTCACAGGAGAAACAAGGCGGTGCGGAACAGATGTTGGTATATGCGAGTATGGAACAGAAACATGCATTAATGGAAAATGGTCCGGTGTGTGCGAAGGCGGCGTGAAGCCCGGGGAAGAAATATGCGAAAACAATAAAGACGATGACTGCGACGGAATAACCGATGAAATGAGGCAGGCCGGCGTCAGAGGACCTGCGTGCAAATGCATGGAAGGTTCAACAAAACCATGCGGTTCAGATACAGGCATATGCGAACACGGGATTCAAACATGCATAAATGGTGTATGGGGCGAATGCACCGGCGGAAAGGAACCGGAAACAGAGATATGCTGGGACAAACTTGACAATGACTGCGACGGTTATGCAGATGCAGATGACCCGGACTGCGAAGGCAAAGAAACAAACTTCAACTGGATCGGCATTATTATATCCTTTATAGGAATTGCAATCCTTGGCGTCCTTGGATATTTATGGTGGAAATTCAAAAAACAAGGAAAAGAGCTGACATGGGAAGCATTAATGAAAAAATGGAAAGGCAAATAAAACAACAACAAACCGCGCGGTCATT
>QMZY01000156.1 GCA_003663415.1 Candidatus Aenigmatarchaeota archaeon | reverse complement strand
TACAAATAGTCAATATCCTCGCCGGTAAATTATTAGCGCTGATGGGCGTCTTGCTCGTAAGCGGCAGATTCAAAATCCTGACCGGTTTCGGACACATGAGTTGGCCGATAACTACCGCAGGTTTAATTCTAATTCTGATAATACTAACCCAGATAGCCATACTGGTTAGAGTAAAAAAGACCCTCGCCGCTAATCGAATCGCGAGATTACCAAATTCCGTCGTCGCGCTGGCTTTCGTTGACATATTAGCTTTCGCCGGCGTATTATTAGCTTTAAGCCAGTTTCCACAAACGGCGTAGAAAATGAGACTTCTTTTTATAATAGCTTTAATTGTTTTACTTCCAATCGTTTCTCTTAGCGAAAATAGCATTACTTTTGCATTTACTACCGATTTTCTCAGCCAGCTCGAACCAGTTTACTCCGAGAATGACTCGTCGACACTCGGCGGCGCCGCCAGACTCAGCACAGCGGTGAAGAACCTCCGTCTCACATCCGACAGGTTCCTTCTGTTCGATACCGGTAACCACTTCGCAGGTTTCAACTACATGTATTTCGGTGGAGAACCCGAAGTCGAACTTATGAACTACGTTCGCTACGACGCTATGGCGGTAGGTGCCACCGAGCTTTCTATGGGTGAAGACCTTTTCGACAACTGGGCGCGTATGGCTAATTTCCATATTTTACTCTCGAATCTTATAGCGCCGCCGCAATGCAAAACCTGTCGGCACATTACTTCATATACAACCATAGAGCGAAGCGGCCTAATTGTCGGGATTTTCGCGCTTTTGCCATCTGATATAGAGTTATATGCGCGGCTCAGCAAAAATGTCGAAATAGACAGGGAAGTATCGTTCGTAACCAACGATATTATCGAAATCCTTCTCGATAAATGCGATATAATCGTTCTGCTATCACAGCTCGATGTTCAGTCGAATATAAAACTCGCAGATGAGTTTTGCGAAATAGACCTTATTATATGTAACGACTGGTCGGTATTCCCCGATGAACCGATTGTAATAAAGAACGAAATCGGCTGCAATACTATTATCGGGTGTGCCGGAAAACGCGGAACAAGGCTCGGCGTTCTTAATACAACCTGGGACGACGACGGCAATCTTATCGAATTCGAGTGGAATCCCGTTCTGCTCGACGAATCGATACCGCTCGAACCGACCGCCCACGAGATAGTAGAGAATTATGTAAGCCAATTCCCAAAGCCACAGGCTATCGGGAGAACAGCGGTCGAACTCGACGGACGCGATATCGTTTTGCGCGGCGCAGAGTCGAATCTCGGAAATCTCGTCGCAGATGCTATGCTCGACGCTTTCCCCGAAGCGGATATAGCTCTTCTACCGGGAGCCTCTATATGGGGACAGAGAATTATACCACCCGGACCGATAACCGACAGGGACGTCCTCGATATCCTCCCTTATCAGGAACGCGCCGTTGTAGTCTCGTTAGAGGGCAAAACTCTTCTGGGTTTACTCGAACGCTCCGCCTGTTGTATGGACCAAAGATTCGGCGGGTTTTTCCAGATTGCCGGAGCAACCGTTACTATAGACACAAGCCGAAAAGCACAAACTCTCGAAGAGGATTATTCCGATGTAGAAACCTCCGGTTCGAGAATAACAAAATTGCGGATAGATGGCGAGAAACTCGACAACGAAGCCTTTTATAATGTGGTTACAACCGATTTTATCGCAAACGGCGGTTTCCGGTATTTCTGGTTCGAAAAAGCGGAGGTCTATCGCGGTATGACACTGCCCGACCTCGTGATAGACTACATACGTAAAAAAAGTCCTGTTGCTCCGCAGGTCGAGGGCAGGATACACGTAATACCGTAACAAAATCGAGATGAAATGAAGTTAGAGAAAATAGCTCCATTAATATTCTCGACTATTGTCGTTTTTAGCGCATGTTCCGAACCGGTAGAATTGGGTAAACCGATTCCCGAGGCGCGCAGGATAAAAATAAGAGAAATAACAGACACTCCTTCCGTTTATGCAGACGATACGGTCGAAGTCGAGGGGGAAATACGTGGTGGGGCGGTTTATAAAATTATCGACGGAAACGCCGAACTGCTTCTCGCGCCGGTCGGTTTCGACCTGCCCGATTCCCTTATCGGAGGGAAAGCATCCTGTCAGGGCTTGGTTTTCTATCACGAGGAACGAGGAGAACCGGGGTTGGCTGCATATTATATTAAGGTTCGCCCTCCGAGGCGGCGCGCCGGAGGTTCGTGAACTCTCGAATCGATATAAGGTTCGTTTCGCTATCTCCCCAGCCAAAAACCACTGTTCTGGTTATCCTGACCGGTAGGTCCCTTCCTTTCCCAACTTCATAAAATTC
>QMZY01000155.1 GCA_003663415.1 Candidatus Aenigmatarchaeota archaeon | reverse complement strand
GGCGGCTGTTGTCGGCGAGGTGAACGCGAGCAAGAAGTTGAAAATAACAAGAACAAGCGGAACGGCTGGCGGAGCGGAGACGGCGACGGTCTTTGACCTTAACCGTGAGATAATTACGGGAATAAAGCACAGAGAATAGGTTTAAGGTTTAAATGCAGACGACGAGTGTGTCTTACTATCCAATCTCGCTGCGGGAAGTAAAACTGAAAGTTAATAGAAAGAATGGGCGACGAGTGCGAAGAAAACCGAGCTACCCCCAAATATTTTTATTTGGTGAAGATATTGTCAGGGTAGAGGGGGAAATTCCTGTGGATTTGCCTGTTGAACAGGGGCAGCGGTTTCTGTTTATCAGCCACGACCAGACAATTTTGACACACGGTCTGCATAAATATCCTGCAAAATTTTTTCCTGAACTGCCGAGGTGGTTGATAAAACGGTACTCAAATGAAGGCGAAAGAGTTCTTGACCCCTTCTCTGGCAGCGGGACGACGAATGTTGAGGCACTGCTAAATCGCCGCCACTCTGTTGGAATTGATGTAGACCCGTTCTCGCGGTATTTAGCAAGAGTCAAGACGACGCCTCTGAACCGAGACGAGTTAGAATTATTAGAATTAAGTCGCGACAAGTTGTTGCAGTCGGTTTTAGATTTTCAGCCTTCGTTAGTTGGCGACGCGGATATTCCAAAATTCCCGTACAGAGACCAGTGGTTCAAGAAAGAAATCACGCTTGAATTGGCTTACATTAGAAAAAAGGTAGAAGAATTAGACGCCGACGCAGGCGTAAAAGATTTCTTCAAAATATGCTTTTCGTCAATTCTCCGCTCTGTCTCAAACGCCGACGACAATTGCACGAGAACGGTTGTAAGAAAAAAATTGAATAAAGAGATTTGTCCTTCTGACGCGTTGACGAACTTTTCTGAAGCCGTGCTAATAAATGTTCCAAAAATGCTCGAATTTTCGCAAAGATGCCAAAATGCAAAAGACATTTTTGTTGAATTCCCCGACAACCAGGACGCAAGGAGCATTAAATATCCTGAAGATTATTTTGATTTAGCCGTAACTTCACCGCCCTACGCTAACGCAGTCGATTATCCGAGAACGCATCAATTGGAAATCTATTGGCTCGGTTTCGAGACTGGCTCTCTAACTCCTTTGAAGAAAAAGCATGTAGGAACTGAGAGCGTTTCCGCAGCAGACTACCGCTCTCTTCACAAAACAGCAGTTAAAGAAGCAGACGATGTTATTGCAAAAATATACAAAAAAGACCCCAGACGGGCTTACATCGCTTACAAATATCTTGAGGATATGAGAAAGAATTTAAGAGAAGTGCACAAAGTTTTAAAGCGCGGGGGCTACTACATTCTCGTGGTAGGGAACAACAGAATTCGGAACGAGCTCTTTGAGAACTGGAAGTACATTTTGACGATGGCGAGAGAAATAGGCTTCAAGGTTGAGACTTATTTCGCGTCCGAGATTATTAAACACTTCATTAAAGTGCCTCGCGAAGAGAGGATCAACACCGATTGGATTTTAGTCTTGAAGAAAAGTAGTTCTGAAAGTAGTTCTGGAGGTTGTTAATATGGGGGAATCTGATAGAGGGAAAAGGGGGCTGCAAGCGTCTGTTGAGGGTTTTGCACACGAGCATATTGTTGCTGGTATTTTGATGAAAAAATTCCAGAATGTTTCTTTAGTGGATTTACCTTTGTCGCCTTATGACATTATTATCGCGTTTAAGGACGAAGGAGGTGAAGGGGGTGAAGGAGGTTGGAAGGGAAGGAAGGGAGGTGGAAAAGGAGAGGAAATAATTCGTGCGCAGGTAAAGACTGCTAAAAAATCTATTAGTTTTACAGGCGGAACAAGAGGGGGGATCGACAGAGAATACAAGTCGGGAGTTAAAGAATACAAGCAATCTACATCAACTTCAGATGTGGTGATTGGCGTACTTCCTCTCGAAAATGATTCTTATGATTTGTATTTTGTTCCAACTATTTTAATTGAAAAATTGAGCCAGAAGAGCATTTCAATAAAGAAAGTAGAACGACTGAAGAACAACTATTTCATTTTAAGAAATTGCAAAAACTACGATTTGGTCGTAAGCGAGTGTGAGAAATATGGAATTATTTAAATTTAATCTTGACGATTTTGACGCGTTACACGAAAAAATAAGGAAGGGCGAGATTGAGCGAGAAGAGGCGGTATTTTTGGCAAACAAGCCGTCTCTCCTGTTCGGCGTTGCGGACGAGCTGCGGCGGGAGGAGCGGGGGGAGGAGGTAACTTATGTGGGGAACAGGAACATAAATTTTACGAATGTCTGCCTGGGCGACTGCAAGTTCTGCGCGTTCAGGGTGAGGG
>QMZY01000154.1 GCA_003663415.1 Candidatus Aenigmatarchaeota archaeon | reverse complement strand
TTTTCTATTTCTTTAAGTGTTTTCATTTCCAAATAATTCTTTTAATTTCTTTTAAAAATTTTAAAAATTCCTTAGTTTTCCCACAAGGGCTTTAATAGACTCTTCTTTTTTCACACTTCTATCCTCTCTCCTTACATTCATCAAGAAGGGTATTTCCCAAGTTTTAAAGACTTCATAAAGATAATTAAAATAAGTAATAGTTAAAGTTTCCATTTATCATGCCTTTAGCGAAATATCTACACTACAATTTAATATTTGAGGTCTTAAACCTCTTTTTCTTAATTCATGTTTTCTTCTGATTAAAAATTCCCTTGCACTTCCTTCCATTCTCTTTTTATTACCCCGAAGGATAATAGGTTTAAATTCAAAACCTTTTAATTTTTCACCATAATAATCAATGCACTCATCAAGTTGCTTTATTGCCCTTTTTGCATCTTTACTATCAAATCCGCCTTTCTTTACCTCAATCAAGTATAGCTTATTGTTTCTAAAATCAACAGCAATTGCATCGCAACCACTTGAGGAAACACAGTTATCATGTTCAATAATAAAATCTGCTTTAGAGCATAATATTAGACAATTGTCCTTTTTTAAACTTTTCTTGTGTTTACAATTTTGTGGAATATTGTTTAGAAACTCTTTTACTTTCAAATTTACTTTCCACCCTTGCATGAGCATTTGCCATTTCTAGAACTACTTGATCAAGTCCACTCTCCTCTATTCCTTCCTCAGTAATTTCTAAAGATTTCACTTTTCCATCAAAGCTAAAGAAGTATATACCTACATCATCCGGTACAATTCCTTCCCATTCTTCATAACCTAATTCTTTTTTCTCCATAGAGTTAAGCTCATTAAGTTTGATCAAATTACTTATTTCATCAAGGATATATACACTATGTGTGGTTATCAGCACATCGCTAAATTGAGAAAGGCGAGCTAATGCTCTTGTTATTATGGAATGTGCATCTGGATGAAGGTGTGCTTCTGGTTCTTCCATAATAAGCATTGCATTTTCTATTAATCCATATTTAAGAGTAAGAATAAGTGGAGCTATTTCTCTATGTCCTGAAGAAGCTCGTTCAATAGGCATCTTTAGTCCCCTTATTTTTACAACATATTTTGGAGGCTCATGATACAATAAAAATTGAGCATTCATCTTCTCTTCTATAAAAGAAGCTAAATTAGCTATTTCTTTATCTTTTATTCTTGGTTCTAAAATTTCAAAAGCTCTCATAAATTCTGCATCAGCAGCATTTAATGGAATTACTGGTTTCCATTTTCTATCCATTAAAAGATAAACTATCGCTGAGTGTGCTCGCATGAGCCCTGCTTTTCCATCAGGAAGAAGCGGAATCTCAAAATAAGGGGAATACCCATCAAAAATTTCTTCAAAAACAATAGGTATAAAGCTGCTGAGTTTATAGATATCTTTTGAGCTCTGAAGGTCTAAGCTATATAGTTCTTCTCCCTTCATTGATAATATCACTTTGATCCCTGACGTGTTTCTAATAGCTCTTTTTGTTTTTATTTCTAAACTCTCAATTTTATTCTTTATCCCTTCTATTTTTTCTAATTGAAGCCCTTTCTCTTTAGTTAAGCTAAAGCTTATTTTCGCAGAGCCGCTATTATTGGTGATAATAAATTTGGCCTCTTGAGTTCCTTCCTGTATAAGTTCGCTAACTTCATTTATTGAAAAGGTATCTTTAAGTAAATTTTCTAGCTCAACATAAAAAAGATCAGGATTATAAAGACTACTTTTTAGAAAATCTTTTATACCTTTAGTTAAATTAGGGTCTTTTATATCTTTAACATGATTCTGTAAAATTTTATCCAGTTTATCAAAATCAGGCTCAACTCTTAAAAGACACCATATAAGATAAGCAACATAAGATTTTCCAGAAGCATTTGGGCCTATAAAAATGCTAAAAGGCTTAATCTTTATATCAAAATTAATAAGTGGACCAAAATTTTCTCCTATAATTCTCATAAAGCCTCCTACTATGAATTATGTTATTTTTATACTTAAATAATAAAATGGGGGCAAGGCAGTAGAACTCATTTCTTTTGGGCCATAGAGCCCTTTAAGGAGTCTGTTCCCTGCCTCCCTAATCCATGATAGGTTGGTTGGGTTTTTTAAGCCTTCGTCATCATGGAGGATTGGACGGGAGGCATACCTGCTGCCTTTAACCCCTAAAACCACTAAAAAGGAGGTAAAGAAGCAATGGAAGCCATGGCCTGTTTCTTCCTTTAAAAAGATTTTAAGGCTTTGTTGTTTCATTTTTTATAATTTTATAAATTAAAGGTTTGACAAAAGGAACATCTTTCTTTACAACTCCCCATAAAATATCTAGGTCA
>QMZY01000153.1 GCA_003663415.1 Candidatus Aenigmatarchaeota archaeon | reverse complement strand
GAATATATGAGAAAGAGAAAATCTTTTATAAAATATTCAAGGCAGAAATGGATAAAATCCTGAGCGAGAATTATCTTAAAAGCCTGATCATAAGTGCAGTTGAGAAAGCGAAAATAGAGAAAGAACTCGAGGAAATTAAAGAGGAGTACAATATAGAAGAGGAGGATGAAGAAACTTGGTTTGATAGAGTGGTGAAGATTCTCCTTGAATATGCAAATGAGTTGAAAGAAGAGGGGAAACAGTATTCGGATATTGATCTGCTCAAACTCGGGCTCCAGAAAGTTATCAAGAATTTGGAGAATGATCTGAGGTTTATGGATAGTATATTCTCTGAACTTGATAAGTTGAAAGAAAGCGAGAGTGGGGAGTTTAAAATACTTGGTAAAATTCCAAGAAAGAAGGAGGATATTGTTGACCTTCCAATATATGTGTATTCACAAGATCCGAAACTCGAATCGCTGAAGCAGATAATTGGAAATCCTTCCTTTATGTCAGAAGAATTAAAGGATAAAAGTATTCCATCATTGAATCGAAGGAAAATTGTAATTTTCACGCAGTATAAAGATACTGCTTACTATCTCTATCATAATCTTTATGAGTGGATAAGGAAGGAAACTGACTTACATACATGGCTTAAGGACGAAAAGGACAGAATTAAAATGGCACTTGTAACAGGAGATACAGAAACGCCAACAAAGATAAACTACATAAAGCGCTTTGCTCCTACAGCAAATAATGGTTTTGAAGAGGTAAGAAAATTTGGAGAGATTGAGATTTTGATATCAACTGATGCATTGAGTGAGGGAGTAAACCTTCAGGATGCGGATGCAGTCATAAACTACGACTTACCATGGAATCCGATGATCATTGTTCAGAGGGTCGGAAGAGTCAACAGAATAGGTAACGAAAAGGATGTTTATGTGATAAACTACGTTCCATCTGATGAGATAGAGGTTATAGTCGGTGTTCTTAGAAAACTCAAGGAAAAGATTCAAGATATAACTCTAATAGTGGGTAAGGATGTAAAAATATTGTCCCCAGAGGAAGAGATAAGCATAGAGACCTTTGGCGAGAAAATCAAAGACATATCAAAGCTTTCCATGACGGACTTGGAACAATATGGAATCTCGGAGGATTTCAAGGAGTTTATACCAGAAGGGATACCAGAAGAACAACTCGATGAATATAAACTTTTGAATTTAATCCAGTACGAACTTGGATACACAGTAGATGATTTCAAGGAAGTTATGAAGATGGGAGATGGACCCTATTATTCATTTATAGATGGTGGAGAAAAGATCGTAAGTGTCTATGAATTCTACCGTGGAAAGTACAAGATTATGAAAAAGATATTCACAATATCAAAAGATGGAGAAATACGCGAGGAGACTCCTCTTTCCTTTCTTAACTTGATTAAAAGGAGGGAGAGATCACCGCAGAGGATTGAAAACGCTATTGAGAATTTAAAGAGGATGAAAGAAAAGACAGAGATAATCGTGGAAGAGCTTAAAGAAGGTTATAGACAGGAGCAAAAAGGATTTCTCTACAACCTATACAATGCTCTTCTTGTGGAAAGAAAAAAGGCAGAGGGTATTGAAAACAAATTTAAGGTTGTTATGACTGCACTTCAGACCATACCATATTATCTTTACTCAAGAGAAATAAAACCGCTACTTACGAGTAGAAATCTTATTGAGATGAACAGGGACAATGTAGTTATCAAAGATTTCAATGGTGTTGTTGAAACCCTATACGAATTTTTCAGGGAAAAGGGACTTACAGATATAGAATCTCTAAAAGTCAGGGTTAAGCACGTGGGATGGTACTATGAAGTCTGAGGTTAAGAAATTAATAGAAAAAGAGCTTGAAAAGTACAAACAAAAAGATGTTAAAATTTTGGATAAACAATATACTCTTTACATTGTTCCTGAGCTTTGCGATGAGGATCTAAATATCTTCGAAGGGTTCCTATTTGTTGAAGCGGATAATAAGAGCGAAGTTTCATATCTAAAAACCAGATATAAACCACCAGTTAGTGGATACGCACCAAGAATAGGCATTATTCTTTATGACGGTCATCTACTCCTCAAAGATTACAGAAAGAATAAGCACATAATAAAAACTCTTAAGAAAATCAACAAAACATTTTTGAATAAGCTCAAAAAAGCTCTGAGTGATCCCAAAGAAGAAAATCTCAACAAATTATTTGATAGAAGTGATGTAATTGAAGAGTTTTATATTCTCTATAAGAAGGCAAGGAAGTTTCTGCTTAAAAACATCAAGGGTATACCTGAGGAAGAAAAAAGAGAGGAATTTGTTGATAATTTCATGATGCAAATGCTTACTCTCTGGTATCT
>QMZY01000152.1 GCA_003663415.1 Candidatus Aenigmatarchaeota archaeon | reverse complement strand
TACGATAGCTCTGGAAATGATAATGATGGAACACTAATTAATGGTCCTCAATGGGTCGATGGGAAGTTTGGAAAGGCTTTGCAATATGATGGAAGTGATGATTATGTAGAAGTTCCTGATTCGACGAGTTTGGATATTCCAGAAGGAAGTAAGATTAGTATAACGGCTTGGGTGAAGGCAGATGCTTTTAATACACCAAACTTGATTCTGGCTAAAGCAACTTCAGGTTCTAAAGGAAACTATCATTTCGGCGTTCATAATGGTCAATATTTGTATTTTTCGTTTTATAATGGTGGTTGGAGAGAACTGCGAGATGACACTACACCACTTTCCACAGGAACCTGGTATTTTGTAGCGGTAACATTTGATTCTTCAACAGATGAATGCAAACTTTACATAAATGGAAATAATGTTAAAACCGGTAGCATTCCTTATGATTTAATTACTAACGACGAATCATTAACTATTGCTAGGTTTTTAGGTGGTGGTAACACGTGGGATGGTATTATTGATGAGCTTCCTATTTATTACAAAATTTTAACCCAAGAGGAAATCTCAGACCTCTACAACAATTATGGCTATACAACTGAGAATTATCCCAACAAAGTTTTGGTCCGCAAATTCGCAGATCCAGAGCCAAGTTATGAAATAGGGGAGGAAGAAACCCTAGCTGAAAAACTAACTTTCGAGTATAACTACACCATCCCGAGCGATGCGGTCGGCGGTACATGGCGTGCAATAGTCTACGCAAACGATACCAACGGAAACTGGGGAAGTAACGAGACCACCTTCGAGGTGGTAGTAGACTTTGAACCGCCCACCATAACCTTCGTCTCCCAGACTCCAGCTAACCTCAACGAATCCTCAACAGAACCTGTAACGATAATAATAAACATCACTGACCCGTCCGGCGTGAACGAGTCCAGAATAGCCTTCTTCCACGGCGTTAACCACACGCTCGGAATCGCTGGTACTGGCTTCTACCACTACAACTGGTCTTGGCGTTACCCTGCAAACGACCTGCAACCAGACATGCGTAGGGCAGATTTCCGAAACATGAGCTACTGGTTCGAGGAAGTCGTGTTCAAGGAGAGCCCCGACGACATATGGACTTTTGCCGGCTACGACAAGACAATTAGTGAGGTGTTCAAGATAGTCGACTCCGGAACCAACTACACGACCGTTAATATAACCTTCTTCTCCGCACAGATGCTCTTCCCGCAGATTTTCCCTTTCGACAAGTACTACCTCACCAAGGAGAACAAAACCAATCAGTACGTCGAGCTCTACAACAACCAATGGATGAAGCTAAAGTTCTATCCCAAGATGTTCTACAACTACACTCAGGAGAACTACACCATCTACCTAGACCTGAACGTCGACCCGAGCTTCACACCCAACACGAGACCGCTGGAGATTTACTTCTGCAACTCGTCTTACACCACGGGAGACCCATCGAAGACCAGCAACTGTGCCTACGTAGAGGAGATAGACTCCACGGATACGAGAACCATAGTGATTGCGAACTCGAGCTACATCCAGAACGTGTTCTACATAGCAGACGGTTATATCGATGGAGTTAAGGTGACGGACGAGGCCTACTTGGTGCTCAGAACGACCGCACCGCCGACGCAGGCGTTCAGGCTACACTACGCAGACGACGTTATAAACGAGTACATAAACTTCACCAACTTCGGGCACGCTTGGGTGTCGAGTGATAATGGAAACACTTGGAATCCGGTCAGCTACACGCCCGACTTCTACCTCATCGCAACGCAGGCGGAGCGTGACAAGGTGATGTACTACGTCTACGCCTGCGATAACTACGGAAACTGTGCCAACTCCACGATACAGTACGACTCGCTCGACCCCGTTAACCATCCGCCGGCCGAGCCATTGATAACCGAGCCTGTCGAGAACGCAACGCTAACCGGATTGGTAAATGCCAGCTGGCTCACCATAGGAGACCCCGACTTCGACCCCTTCAACGCCTCGATACACCTCTTCTACCCCGATGGAACCTACTTCACCACCATAGCAGAAGATATTCCCGGAAGCAACCAGCAGTACAACTACACCTACGAGTTCAACGTCTCGCTCTACCCGACCGGAACCTACAGACTGAACGTGACGCTCTGTGATAGCCATGGTCTGTGCTCCTCTTCGATAACACCCTACAACTTCACCATCTACCACGTGTACGAGCAACCTCTGGAGCAGGGTATGACGACATCGGCTTACCTCAGGAGGATTCTCGGTAAGGGGCAGATAGTGGCGGTAATTGTCTACGATTACCTAGCCAGAACCTTCATGGGCTACAGGGAGATTCTCACCGTAACCAGCGTGACCGAAGCACTAAGAAT
>QMZY01000151.1 GCA_003663415.1 Candidatus Aenigmatarchaeota archaeon | reverse complement strand
TTTTTCTCTCATAAATTTCAAAACCTTTATTGTAAACTCTTTTCCTTCTTT
Organism: Candidatus Aenigmatarchaeota archaeon; assembly: GCA_003663415.1. Lineage (GTDB taxonomy): Archaea > Aenigmatarchaeota > Aenigmatarchaeia > QMZP01 > QMZP01 > QMZY01. The sequence goes on along the minus strand of QMZY01000151.1, from coordinate 2,345 downwards.
TGTTCCTATGTTTTTTCCAAGGAAATTAACGCAGGCTTCGTTCATTCCAACCAAGCCAATGGTAGAGAAGTGATTATTGAATGTACCAAGATATGTTTTTGTATAAGGCATCAAACCATTTCCAAGGTTTTTCTCTATAACCTCTCTTTTTATTTCCAGAGCATCTCTTGCTGTGTTCATATAATGTTCAAGTTTTTCAAAAAACTCTTCTTCTGTTCTTGATTCATATCCTATCCTGTTCATATTTATGGTTATTACACCAATTGAACCTGTATTGTCTCCCGGGCCCCACATGCTTCCGGGTCTTTTAATCAATTCAAGCTGGTTTATATTCAACCTGCAGCACATTGCTCTTATTGATCTTGGATCTAAATCAGAACCGACATAGTTCTGGAAATACGGGGTTCCATATTTTGCTGTCACTTCAAATAGAAGATTCGCATTTTCACTGTCCCACTCAAAATCTCTTGTTATATTGTATGTCGGTATAGGGAATGTGAAAATTCTTCCGTTTGCATCGCCTTCAAACATCACCTCAAGAAACGCTTTATTTATCATATCCATTTCTTTCTGATAATCTCCGTATGTTGTATCTAACTGTTTTCCGCCCACAATAGCAGGCTCGTCTTTCATATCTTCAGGAACAACCCAGTCAAATGTTAAATTAGAGAATGGATACTGCGAACCCCATCTTGATGGTATGTTCAGAGAGAAAACAAGCTGTTGCATATTTTGTTTGACTTCTCTATAACTAAGATTGTCTGCTCTTACAAAAGGGGCAAGAAGGGTGTCAACGCTGGAAAAAGCCTGTGCCCCGGCGAATTCCATCTGCAGACATCCTATATAATTCACCATCTGATGAACTACAGTGGAAAGATGTTTTGCTGGTTTGCAATCCACCTTGTTCGGCACGCCGCCAAAACCTCTGACCAAAAGGTTTTTCAAACTCCATCCAGCGCAATACCCTATAATGCCGTGACTTAAATCATGGATGTGAATATATCCTTTTCTATGCGCTTCAGCAACATGTGGCGGATACATTCTTGTCAAATTATAGTTTGCCATAACAGAGCCGCCTGTGTACAACAAAAGACCTGAAAAAGAAAACTGTTCATTGCTGTTTTCCCGAACTCTCCAATCCAAGCGGTTGAGATATGAATCTATTGTATTCTGCACATCTATAAAAACAGACCTTGTTTCCCTTAACTTTTCTTTCTGTTTTCTGTAAAGAATGAAAGCTTTTGCTGTTTTTGCGTGCCCGTTCTCTATCAATACCTTCTCTATTGTGTCCTGTATGTCTTCAACGCCCGGCGGATTTCTGTCATTGTATTTGCCTTCAAGAATCTCAACAACCTGTGTTGAAAGTCTTCTTGCCATTTCTTTATCTTTACCGCCCACAGCTTTTGCAGCTTTCCATATAGCTTCCACAATTCTGTTCTGATCAAACTTAACAATGTTTCCGTTCCTCTTGATTACATAGTGCAGTTTTGGTTTTATCTCAACTTTTTCCCTTTCTTCCCTGAGTTTTTTAAGCTCATTCTGGAAGGATTCTATATCTTTAAACTCCTTGTAAACAGACGCAAACCTTACATAAGCAACTTTGTCAATCTCTTTCAGTTTTTTCATAACAAGCTGGCCTATTTTTTTGCTTTCAATTTCATTTACATTCATTCCTTTTAGCTCGTTTTCAATCTCATTCACAGCCTTTTCTATGGTTTCTATACTAACAGGCCTTTTTTCGCATGCCTTAATCATACCGTTTTTTATTTTCTCGCTGTCATAATGTTCTCTTCTTCCGTCCTTTTTTATAACAAGAAGTTCAAGCTTTTCTATTTTCTCATATGTTGTGAAGCGCCTTCCGCAATTTAAGCATTCCCTTCTTCTCCTTATTATTTCAGAATCAGATGTTTCTCTTTTATCGATAACTCTTGTGTTTTCAGAAGAGCAATACGGGCATTTCATTGAAATTCACCAATTTTATTCCTTTATAAAAACGATATATTGTGCTGATTTTTTAATAACATACAATATATTGTGTCAATAAATTATTTAACTTAAGTTATATATAAATATTTCTCTTCCAGAAAGAGAAACTGTTAAGATAAGAATGACGGAAGGTGAGCTATATAGCGGTTCTCCACTGTATAGCTCTTTCCAAAGAATCATCCCCTTCAATCCAAAGATTTCTGGCTTATGGCATGCAGATGAAATGTTTATCAAAGCAAAAGGAAAAATCTCTGGTTTCATTCCAAAGGTTCTTGGATGTATTTTGGATATTATGGAATCTCAAGAGTAATGCATGGGAATTCTTGGAAAGGTTGTAAATTGATTGGATTAATTTTGAA
>QMZY01000150.1 GCA_003663415.1 Candidatus Aenigmatarchaeota archaeon | reverse complement strand
TCTAAAATAAAAGCCCTTGAACACTTAATTAATCAGTTACACCCTCTGAGTTCAAGTTCATCCTCAGAAGGGGTGCTGGCTGACTGGTTGGAAGCCCAACCCGAAATTGCCCGCTTACTTGACAATTTTTGGGAAATTGAATCCCGGGCTCCAATCCTTAATCCTGAGGATATCCTCAACAAGAAAATTTCCCTCCCTACCGCAGGAGTTGTTCTACTTGTTCCGACAAAATCCAGCCAAGCGCAATCCTCATCCTCAACTCCCTCTAAACGCCCTTCTCTTAAGAGTCAATTGATGATTTCCTGTCCTCGACCAATTACCCTAGATCATCTGCCTGATGCCCTAATTGTCAATAGCCTTGAAGAAGCTATTTCTTCCTGGCTCCAACACCCGGAAAATAATTATCTTACTAAATCAGGAGACATTCTTTTCTCTTCTGGTCTGTTGAAAAGAGGTCAACCAAAAGAAGGTTTGCTTACCCTTCGGTTGGCCAAGCAAAATTTAACCCAGGAGCAAAAACAAGTTATCGAGCAGTTAAAACCTCTCCAAGAAAAGATAAAAAAGATTGAAGAAAAAATAAATCACTTAAAGATCCAACAGGACGAACTAACCATTTCTCTCAAAGAGCTAGAAAAGAAAAAGGCTAGCTTAGATAAGGACATTTCCTATCTCCAAAAAGAAATCAAACGCTGGGAAAACAACCTGCAGGTTATTAACCAGGAACTGGAAATACTAAAAGAGGAAAGAAACTCTGGCGAAAACCAACTTCAATCATTAAAGAACAAAGAAGCCCAGTTATCCCAGGAGATCGACGGGTGGTGGCAGAAACTAGCCGAAGAAAACAATTCTTTGGCCAATTTAAAGCAAAATCTCGAGCAGGATCAAGCCCAACTCTTCCATTATCAGGCTCAAGAACAGCGGTTAAAAGAAAAAAATACTCTTCTTCTCCAGCAACAGCAGCAAATTCAGGATCACTTCACTACTTTAAAGCAAAAATTAGATAAAATTGACAATGAAAAGAAAACTCTCCAAGAAGAGCTCCAAAAGGGTAAAGAAAATCTCACTTCTTTGGAAAAAAAAATTGCCCAGCAAGAATCTTTAGTTACTCGAGAAGAAAAAGCCCTTCAAGAACTAGAGAATAGTCTCCATCTAATCCAGCAGCAGAAGAAAGAGCTGGAGGAGGAAGGGCGCCAATTAAAACAGAAACAAGAAAAGGCTCAAGAAGAGAGGATGGCCTGGGAAATCAAAAAAGCCCAGATTGAACGGGATCTTGCCAACCTGGAAGAAACCTGCTGGCAAGAGACAAGGAACACCTTAGAAGAGATTAAGAAAAACGTCCCTTTAGAAAAAGCTTCCTTCCCGGAAATCGAAGAAGCTTTAACCGGGGCCAAAGAAAAATTACAGAAAATGGGTAATGTCAATCTAGTCGCCGAAGAAGAATATAACCGAGAAAAGGAGCGCTTGGACTTTCTTCTTCAACAAAGACAAGACCTAAGAGAATCCATCAGTTCCACCAAAGAAGCCATCCGGAAGATTGACCAAGAAAGTAAAACTAGATTTCTCGAGACTTTGGACCAAGTTAATCAATACTTTCAAGAGATCTTTCAGATTCTTTTCGATGGCGGTCAGGCTGAAGTGAAGCTTCTTGAGCCGGAAAATCCTTTGGAAAGTGGAGTAGAAATAGTGGCTCAACCACCAGGAAAGCGAATCCAAAAGCTCAGCCTTCTCTCAGGAGGAGAAAAATCCTTAACTAGCCTGGCTTTTCTTTTTGCTCTTTTTAAAACTAGACCCGCCCCCTTTTGTCTTCTTGATGAAGTAGATGCTGCGCTTGATGAAGCCAACATTGGCCGTTTCCTGAATTTGATGAGACAAAGCAAAGCCAACACCCAATTCATCATCATCACCCATAACTTCAAAACAATGGAAGTGGCCGACTACCTTTACGGAACGACCATGTCGGAACCAAATGTTACCACTATTTATTCTCTCCAACTCGAGCAAGGCCAACTTAACTTCAAGGAGAAATGAGGAAATGAAAATCCAGCTTTTTGTTGCTCCTGGCGGATATTTTGCTGAAAGATGGCGCCAAGGTTCCTCTATGCCTCCTTTGGGACTTCTCTATATCGCGGCTGTTTTAGAAAAAGAGGGGCATGAAATTCAGATTATCCCGGCTGATATCCTTAAGCTTAGTTTCCAGCAAATTCAACGAAAAATTCAGGAATTTAAGCCGGATATAATCGGCGTTACCTCTACTACCGAAAACCGTTTTCAAAGTTTCAAGTTAGTCCGGAAAGCAAAGCAAGCTTACCCCTCAGCTCTAACCCTCCTCGGCGGACCTCATGCTTCAATGGCCCCGGAAGACTCTCTAGCTCACATACCCGAGCTAGACGTAGTCGTCATTGGCGAAGGTGA
>QMZY01000149.1 GCA_003663415.1 Candidatus Aenigmatarchaeota archaeon | reverse complement strand
CTTTGCCAGTTGTTCCTGACGCTTTGCAATTTATTGTGTCAGGAACTATATTTGTTTTTGATGAAATCCAGAATTATATTTACAACCTGTTCTGGTGTTTTGTCGGTGGTGTCAATTACAAGGTCAAATTTTGATTTGTCAGGAAAATCAATTCCGTAATATTTTTTATATCTCTTCCTGTCGCTTTCCATTCTTTTTTCCAAAGCCTCCATGGTTTCCTCTATGCTTTCGTATCTCTCATCCTCTCTTTCTGTTTTCATCACTCTTTCAGCCCCTGTTTTGGGATCCACTTCAAGAAATATCTTAACAGAGTGTGGAATGAAATGGTAAGCCAATCTTGACTCTACAACAATGTTGTTTCTCTTGCCGAGTTTTTTCTGGTATTCATCTGTTTTTCTGTCCGTCCAATCCTCCTTTTCTCCTATCTTGTTTAACTGGTTTATGTCCAACCCTCTTTCCTTTGCTAGTCTCCCTCTTATGTCACCCATGGAAAAAAACTCATACCCAAGTTTTTTTGCCAAGATTTTTCCCACGGTTGTTTTTCCTGCTCCGGGAACGCCTGAGATGGTAATTATCATTTATCTCACCATGTCAGCCAGTTCTTCAAGCATGTCTAAAACAAGCTTTTCCCTTTGCGGGTCATCTAAAATAAGCGTGCCTTTTATATTGAAAGACATTATATTCCGGATGAGGTGGCTTAAGTTGATGTCAGAGCGGGAAAGCGGTATGTGTTTCTGCTCGCCGGAAGGCCCGTATGAAACACCGCCAAATATGAAATATGCATTCCAAAGCCACTGGTTGCCTATTTCCCCTCTAACCTTGTCTATAATCCTTCTGAAATCTTCGTCGCTTGTCAGTGCCCCGGAACCTCTTGCATGTATGTGTCCCCAGTTCAGAACAGGTTCTGTTTCGTGCGTTCTTTTGACTATGTCTATAACTTCTTCCAAACTTCCAACCTCATCTGTTCTTCCTGTTGTTTCTATACCAACTTTTGGCCTTACCCTTAAACCTGTAATTATTTCGTTTATTTTGTAAACAACAAGTCTAAGAGCCTGCTCTTTTGGCATCATTTTGTAAAAAGTGGGATGAATTACGAATGTTCTGCAGTCCATAACAGACATGATGTTGCAATATGTTTTTAGCTCGTCATCAGGCATATCAGAAAGCGAGGGATGATGAATGGAAAGTTCTATGTTAAGTTTTTGTGCCGTTTCTTTTATTTTGATCAGCTCTCCGTAATAGTCTTTGTAGAGATCGCTTGTAGTTAAAATTCCCGAAAAAAGATCCTTGGGCATGAGAAACGCCTTTATGCCAATTTTGTATAATTCCCTTAAAGCCGTCAAGGCCTGTTCTGTGGTTTTTACAACAGGTATGCTGCTTATGCCGTATGCTATTCCTATATTCATTCCTAACCTTTCCTGTATTTTCAATACCTTTTTCCTTATTATCATGTCCATTGTCATTTTTACACCAAACAGTCTGTTTTAATATTATTATAGAACCAATAAATATACTTTTTACCGCTGGAAAATAATTAAAAATTCAGAACAAATCAGGCTTTTTCAAACTTTTGTGTCCACTTGGTGTGTTTTCCTGTTCTTCCCATGTTCCAGTTTCTTTGGCATTTGGAATTACAAAAATAAAAAATCTTGCCATCGTTTTTCACAAACATCTTTCCCCTTCCTTCCGGAAGGCTTTTCCCGCAAAATGAGCATTTTGGCATTCAATCACCTGTTATCTTGTTTGAAGCGCAGCCACGGAGTCCATTGCTGTTTCCTTCAAAAGGATTATGTCGCCTTTTCTTACAGGCCCTACAGTGTTTCTTGTAAGGATTTTGCCTTTGTCCGGACCTTCAAGAACCTTACATCTGACCCTGCTCACGCCTTTTATTCCCAATCTTCCTATCACCTGTACAATTTCAGCTGGTGTTGCCGCCATAGTTTAAACCTATTTTTTCAGTGTTTTGAGCTTTTCCACAATTTCTTCAACAAGCTTTTTTGCGTCCCCTGTTTCGGAAATGGCGATTGACGATGCCGGAACCTGTATTCCTGCCGCTTTTCCGAGCTCATCTTTTGAAGGCACATACACATAAGGAATCTGCTTCTCCTCGCACAAAACAGGGAGATGCATAACTATTTCTTCCGGCTGTACATCTGCTGCTATTACTACAAGTTTTGCAAGACCCCTTTCTATTGTTTTTGTTGTTTCATTCACGCCTTTTTTAACCTTTCCTGTGGTTTTTGCAAGAGTGACTGCTTCCAAAACCTTGTTTGACAGGTCTTTTGGAACTTCAAACTTCACATAGCTTGCCATATTAATCCCTCCTCTTGGTCTTTTGGACCGCATTTAGGTGCTGAGTTAAATTATGTAATAAAGGTTATTTAAACTTTTCTAAACATGAAATATAGATTTTGCTGATTGAAAGATTATG
>QMZY01000148.1 GCA_003663415.1 Candidatus Aenigmatarchaeota archaeon | reverse complement strand
GCCTCCATAGACCAAGCAGACACCAGCGCAATCGGTGGGTTCTCCAGCGTGGACGGCGCCCTGGGCCTGGAATCCGGCAGCCGCCCGCTGGCCGTGACCCGTCAAGACTATCAGGACCTATACGACCAGGCCAAGGCGTGGCTGCAAGACGCAGTGGACTATCGCCAGTCAGAACTCCAGTTCATCGAGGGGGCCGCCGTGACGACGATCGACGATCTGCTGCAGAACTATATGGACAAGAACGATGGCGAGCTCTATGATAGATTCTGCGCCGACTATGAGGCCATTGATGAGCAGGGCTATTGCCCGGAGGGAGACCCGGCCTGGGCAGACCCCCAGGACATCCGCAACAAACTGATCTGGTCCCGCGACGCCTTTGCCGCGCTGGCTATGGCCGACCCCGCCGACCTGGAAATCACGACGACGGACGGGGACAGGCCGGCGCGCGAACTGGGGCGGGAAAAGGCGTTGGAGGCCACGCGCGAGATCGCCAACATACACCTGATCTTTGGCAACGAGTTCCTGATAGACGCACTGGACACGCGCCTCAGCGGCGCCGATTCGGTGGTCGGGGCGGATACACTGGTGGTGGAGGAGATCCGCCAGCTAGACCTGGCCCGGCAGCAGATACCCTCACCAAGTTTTCGCAAATTCAGGCTAGGAGTCGCGAGCGGGAGAAGGCACAGATGACCCAAACACAGCCAGAAACCCCCAACAGAGTTGGGTTTGACTGCTGACTGGACTTGTCTGGGCTCTGATTTCTGGTTTTGGGCACACGACTCCCTTCCCTTGTCAGGGCTCACTTTCAGGCCAAGGCGTGTTTGGCCTTTTCCCGCTTCATGACCAGATAGAACAACGTTTCTGCCTGAGCCTGGGAACCGAAACAACCGATCTCGTCAGCGCGATTGCGGAACTCTCGAAAGAAACGTTCCAGCAAATTGGTGGTACGGATTAGCTTCTTGTGAGGAAAAGGCACCCGCAAGTAGTTGAGGGTCAGGTCGAAATCCTTCAAGAAGCATCGCATTGCTTTGGGCTCAAGAGCGGCCCATTTCTGCTGAAAGTCGGCCAATCGTTGTTTAATGGCCGCAATGTCTGTACCGGCGTAGATGTCAGCTGCCTCCCGCAAGATGGCTCGTGCGCGTGTCTCTTTGGCCTGCTTGAGCGCCTCGCGGTGAGGTAAGTCCGGGTTCAGGGTCAGGCGGTTGTAGGCCAAATTGTCGGCCAGGTTCTTGAGTTTGTGAAAGATGCAACGCTGATGTTTGACCGTCTTCGGGAAAACAGCTCGTATGGCTGTATGCAGACCAGGGCGACCGTCGCTGATCACCAGTTGGAGTTGGCCTGTATCCAGACCCTTGGCTACCATAAGTCTGAAGAACTTCTTCCAGTTGTCCTTGGTCTCTCGATCAGCCACTTCAAAGCACAGGATGCGATAGTGTCCATCAGGCCAAATCCCCAATGCGGCGAGCAAGACGCGCTCTACCCGGCGTTTCACCTCGCGGCGCTGTCCTCGCTGGTTGGTGTGATACGTGCCGCTCGGACACAGCAGCTTGAGATTGACGCCATCGACCAGGATGACGGGGGGCGTATCGTCCAGGCGAGCCTGTCGGAAGGCTGCCATCTCCTTTTGGGCCACGTCGGTCAGATGCTCGATCGCTTTGACACTGAGCACTTGACCAAAACTCAGATGCAGAATTTCTTGGAGGTCACGTTGCGATAGACCCAACAGATACAGGTGCAATTGCAGGTCCAACCAGGGGCCAAAGGAGCGCTCATACCTCTCGAGCACTTGCCAGGGACGCTCCTTGTTCCCACGTCGCAGTTTGGGCACACGTATATTGGTGCTGCCCCACATCGTGCGCAAGGAACGGGTCCAACTCCCGGAGCGGTGTTGGTGGGCTGGCTTCGCCGAACCGGTCCGTTCGTAGGGGCCGAAGCCCAGATACCCGTTCAATTCCTGAACCAGAGCTTCCTCCACCAGTCGTTTGACCAGTTGTTCGACTTCGTCATTGAGCCGTTCCATCAGTGCTCGACTGACCGAATGCTGGAAGCACTCGGCTCGGATGCGTTCCAAACGGGCGGTCAAGGCCTCACGTGAGGTAGTGGACACCTCGTTGGTTGGAGACAGATCGCCCAATTCAGCCAGCAGCGGTTCCAAGTCTACCGTGATCTCGACCGAACTATCCGAACTGGCAGCCAGTTGAGCAGCAGAGACTTCAATCGGTTCGACCAGCCTGGCCTTGGCCCAATCAGGTAACAACGGACGGATCAATGCAACGGTCACGTGCGACATGACTACCAGGCACAACCAAGCCCAGGTCGGAGCAGGCCGAGTCAATAGGTGTCCCAGGAGCCACAGGCTCAGGCCCAGCCATATCCCAGCCCGACCCCAGCGATAAGCGCGGTGGACACGCCTCCACCATTTGGGAAGGGGCATGG
>QMZY01000147.1 GCA_003663415.1 Candidatus Aenigmatarchaeota archaeon | reverse complement strand
GACAGCTTCCGCTCCGCTCCGAAGAACGCCTCGATCTGCTCGAAGTCCTTCCCGTAGGTGTAGAGCGTTCGCTCCTTTTTTCCCTGGCTCCGAAGGTGTTCCAGGTAGGCCCTGGCGGCCTGGCGCAAGGTTTCGGTCATGGTAGGTCCTCCTTTCACGTGGCTCAAGTTATTGGTAATCAACAACTTACGCACATTCACATACAGGCTTCGTGTGCGCCGGAAGTCAAGGCGTTCCATGCACATTCAGCAAGAAAGATCACGCCTTGGACGGGCCGGCCTGCCTGTGCCGCGCTCGCCACGGCAGACAGGGAGGAACATCATGAGAAAACAGGTTGAGACGATTCTGCAGGCGCTGCTGGCGGCATCGCTGGCTGCTTCCTTGGTGGGATGCGCCGCGACCCGGCCGCCTCAACGTATCCAGGACGCCATCCACACAGCGAACCGCTACATGCCGGAGTATGTAGTCGAGGCCAACAAGGCCCTGGCGGATACGGAGCACCCGGACAAGGAGCGCTTGACGGGCATTGGCGAGCGCCTGGCCGAGGTGATGGCTGCATTGGACCGCTGGGCATCCGGCGGTGAAGAGGCGCGGAAGGAGGACAAGCGATGAAGGAGATTCTCGAACGGAACAGCGAGGCGGTCCGCGAGGCCAGCCGCAAGCTGGTGGAGATCGGCGCGGAATTGGCCGCCGGGAAGATCGATGACGCCCTGGCCCGTGTTGAAGCCGTCCGGCAGACCTACCACGAATGGGAGGAACTGGACCAGGCTGTGGCGGACATCGAAGGCGTGATCCGGGACCGCGAGGGAATGCTCGCCGTGCAACATGTGCTGGCCGAACTGGTCGGTACGGTCCTGGGTTCGGTCTTGAGGTCGAGGTTGCCCTGATGGCGCGGATATCGGCCAAGGAGCGCAAGCTGGCGGAGACCCTGGCCGATCCGGTCCTGTGGGGCCAAGCGTACCTGCGCAACCGGGACGGTGGACAACGGGTCTACTGGCCGCACCAGGCGGAGGACCTGCTTTGCCCGGACAGAAACATCATCCACCTTGACGGCCGTGATGTGGGCAAGAGCGTGTGCATCACCACGGACGCCTTGCATTTCGCCTTTACGAACCGCGGCGGCCAGGGACTCATCGGCGCTCCGCACCAAGGGCACCTCGACACTCTGATCGAAGAAATCGAGTTCCAGCTCGACGCCAATGCGGACCTCATGGCCAGTATCGCCCTCACCAAGTACGGCAAGCCCAAGATTCACCGCAAGCCCTACTTCCGGCTCGAATTCACCAACGGCGCGATCCTTTACTTCCGCCCGGCGGGCGCATACGGCGACTCCTTCCGGTCCCTGCATGTGGACCGCGTATGGGTGGATGAAGGCGCGTGGCTCACCGAGCGGGCGTGGAAGGCCCTGCGCCAATGCTTGAAGTCCGGCGGGAAACTCCGCATCTATTCGACGCCAAACGGTCTGCGGGACACGACCTATTACCGCCTCACCGGGTCGAGCCAGTTCAAGGTATTCCGTTGGCCCTCCTGGTTGAATCCGATCTGGACGAAGGAACGCGAGGCGGAGTTGCTGGAGTTCTACGGCGGGCGGGACAGCGCCGGCTGGCAGCACGAGGTCGCCGGCGAACATGGAAAACCATCCTACGGCGCGTTCAACATCGAGCACTTCAATCTCTGCCGCCAGGACGTGGTGGAGTACCAGAAAACCGTCATCACCGGAGAGGAACTGCGGGGCTGCGCCACGGAGGAGGAATCCCACGACCGCCTGGAGATGCTGCTGAACCTGATGCCGCAGACCGGCGTGTTCTGGGTAGGCGGCGACCTGGGTTACACCAACGACCCGACGGAGATCGTCGTGTTCCAGGAGATAGAATATCCCGAACGTCGGATCATAAAGCTGATCCTTCGCGTCCGGATGGAACACGTGGCCTATCCTCATATCGCGCAGACCATCGCTCTCCTGGACCGGTATTACACAGCCGCCGTTGTCCACCCCTATGCCGGCGGCTGTGTAATACCGGTCCAGGAGCTGTTGACCTTGGACAAGTACAAAGACTTGGCCCTTGAGGGACGGCTGCGCGGTTACGACTTCGGGGGAATGACCACCCTGGCCGTTCGCGACGGCCGGGAGGTCAGGAAGCGGACCAAGGAATTCATGACCAGCCTCATTTCCGGAGCCCTGCAACGCAGGCAGGTCGTGTTCCCCATCAATGACCTGGAGATCGAAGACCAGTTCACCACCCACACCTATACGCTGCACGACGGCCGGGTAGTCTACTCCAAGGGCAACGACCACATCATCGACGCCGTGCGCTGCGCCATGCTGGTACGGGAGCAGGCCAACCTTGATCAGGTAGGTGAGGAGACGGTCTGCCTCAAGCCGGTGCTCACCGATCCGGTGTTCATCTAATCATCGGCAGGGGCTCCCGTCAGGACAATCATCTGTAT
>QMZY01000146.1 GCA_003663415.1 Candidatus Aenigmatarchaeota archaeon | reverse complement strand
CAACTTAACATTATTAATAAGAAAGGGAGGCAGGTCTTCACCTTTCACCTTTGAGTCAAAGGGAAGGGGAAGGGAAAAAAGCTTAAGTAAATAATCCTCCTCAGTGATAAATTCAAACCAAATATGAAAGGTGAAGACCAGACCCCAATTGCCAGATGACTCCAACTGCCAAATTTTTCTGCAATTTGAATTTCAATATTATGTAAGATAGAATAATTACAAAAATGATAAAAATTAAATTCTCTAAAAAACAAATAAATCTATTCAAAAAGCTGGGAATCGAAACTATTTATCTTTTTGGTTCTCATGCTCAAGGTAACCCCAACCCTTTGAGCGATTTCGACTTTGGGATAGTCTTGGCTAACCCTGAAAAATATAAAGAAAAAACACTGGATATTTATTTAAAATTATATGATATATTTACAGAAATTCTCCCGAAACGATATCTCAGCCAAAGATTTAAATTAAGAGAGCATGAGTTTGATATTGTTTTTTTGCAATTTACGCCAATTAGTTTCCAGTTTGCCGTAATTAAAAATGGTCAAGTGCTATACGAAAGAGACAAGGAAAATCGACTGAAATATGAAGAATATGTCATAAAAAGAAAGGCCGATCTAAAGTATTTTCATGATCTGTCCTTTAAAAGGCTTTTAGAAAGAATTGGCTAAATTTATTTTAAAGAAATTTGTCGGAAGAGAGGATGAACTTCAAAATAGACAAAAATTTAATAGCCAATAGAATAAAACTAATTGAGCTTTATCTAAAAAGATTAAAAGAAATGCAAGCTCTTACTATAGATCAATTTGCCATCCCTGATAATTTTGCCATTGCTGCTTATAATCTCCGTTCTGCCCTTGAAGCTGTCTTTGATATTTGTGCCCATATTTTATCCAGGATTCCTGGCGCTCAAGTTGAAGAATACAAACAGATGGCCCTTGAAATGGGCAGAAATGGCCTGGTGCCTCAGGAATTCGCTCGAAATCAACTTTTTAAAATGGCCGGTTACAGAAACAGGTTGACTCATTTCTATTTTGAAGTTTCCCCCAAAGAGATGCATGAAATTATTAATAATAATTTAAATGATTTTGTGACTTTCCTCAAAAATATCAAAAAAATTCTCAATTATTAAAACCGCCAAAGCATGATCTTATAATTTTATTTAATCTTCGCTTTTCACGGCTACAGCAAATTTTTGGTGGGCAGTTCAATTTTTTACATGCTTTTTGACACTATCCGCTTGATAACGGGCTCTCTCATTGAGTGTTGGGAGACCTAGATAAAGGAACCAGGTTACCTCAAGCAAGAGAGGCGGGAAAGTCTTTATGAAGTGGGTGAAACTTTGATTGAAGCCCAGTTATGACTTGGAGTTTACGATGGCTCCTTCCCTAAATCAAATTGCGAACAAAATTGTACACTGGCCCGGTCTTTGAGTACTCAATGAAATCACACATTATTAAAATGAAAGAGATAAATAACATTATCTAGCTAAGTATATTTGCTGGAAACAATTTTGGTTTTTGCTTGGAAATAAAAGCGGAAAGAAAGAGAGTCTTTCTCTCCGCTTCTCAATTATTGGGGGTAAGTTGAAACTAAAGCTTCTTCAGTGAGATTAAAGCTTCTTATGACAGAACCACCAGTCAAAACACTCGTATTCCTGGGGACGCTGCTGGGCGGTTTTAACGTCTGAGGCCGGCGGAATTATCACTCGGTCCTTAATAAGCTCGTTCTCCGGCCAATTGGCGGGCATAGCAACCCCGTTCTTATCAGCAATTTGAAACGCTTCCACCATCCGCAGGATCTCATCCATGTTGCGGCCTAATTCCTGGGGATAATAAAGCATAGCTCTCATAACTCCCTGAGGGTCAACAATGAAGACAGCTCGAACCGTGTTGGTGCCTTTGGCGGGATGGATAATACCCAACTCAGTGGCCACCCGGCCTGTGTCATCGGCAATCACCGGGAACTCAATTTCCACACCCAGCGTATCTTTGATCCACTCCACCCACTTAATATGCGAGAAGACCTGGTCAATGCTTAAACCGATTAATTCCGTATTCAAAGCCCGGAACTTTTCATATCTTTTCTGAAAAGCAACAAATTCAGTGGTGCAGACAGGCGTAAAATCAGCCGGATGAGAAAACAGGATAAACCATTTACCGGCGTAAGCCTCTGGTAATTTAATTTTTCCCTGAGTTGTTTGAACCTCAAGCTCTGGAAACTTTTCCCCGATTAAAGGCATCTTTTTTTCCATGTTCTTTCTCCTTTTTTGAATTATTTGAATTTATCCTAACAAAGAAAATCAGCTATGTCAAGAACTATTATTTATTAATAATCTTTTTCAATAAAATGGATTTTCCGCTCCAACTCCCCCTTCTTAGAGAAGGCAGCGATATCGATGTAGCTGTAATTTCTGATGACTTTAAAGGCATGAATCTCTTAGAGAGACTCGAAGCTTTAGGTCT
>QMZY01000145.1 GCA_003663415.1 Candidatus Aenigmatarchaeota archaeon | reverse complement strand
GTTTTGACGTTAGGGTTAAGGTTTCAAAAACTAAGACTGGAAAAATCATAAATGTAAAGCCTGAATACGAAGACTTAAGAAAAATATCCGAAGAGCTAAATATCCCATTAAGAAAAGTTTTGAAAAAGGTAGAGGAACAACTTAAAGACTACCAACAACAGTGACTCGACTAATAACACCGTTTTACCCATTTCCAACCATAAAAAACCAGAGCTTAAAAATGTTTTCCATGTTACCTACTTTAGAGAGAAAGAAACGTAGTTTTTTAGAACTTTTATTTTAGGAAACTCTTTAAAATTATAAGAACAGACAAATTTTGAGCTTTATTACATAAATGTGGCAAAGCAGAAAAATTACGTGCAATAGCAAAATTTTCTCTAAGAATCACCCAGTCGCAGAAACGATTTGGTTGTCAATAGACTTCGCAGGTGATTCTAATTTCTGGTAATACTTTGTTAATGAAAATTAATAAATTAAAAAGATTTAAATTCAAAATCCAGAAATAATTATTTCGAAATAAAGAAACTTATAACGCCATGAAATTGCGAGGTGGAGTTCTTGAGCGAGGTAGATAGAGAAAAATTACTTCTTGCAACACATCTTGCCACTACCTTCAAACCTGACTTAATGACAAATGACAAACTTGAGGCTGCCACAAAGGGGCATGGCACACTAGTAATTCCAGTAATATGTGCAGCAAACTCTATTGTCGAAGACATTTTAAGAGGTTTAGACGTATCATTGGTCGATGCGGCAGCACCAACAATACCCCTGGACATCATAGTTCGAAATGCAGTTGAGGCTGCAAAACAAGCTGGGGCATCACCTGAAAATGCAGCACTAATAGTTGCAGCTCTTACCTATTTCTCGGGCGCAGCTGCTAGAGCTGGAGTCCCAATGGCAAACCGCAAGTTAGGTGCGATTGCACGAATACACGCAGGGGCATGTAGAACAAGTGCGATAGCTCTTTCAACAAACAAGTTTACCCACAGAATACCGGCTTTTCCTGCATACAAAGCTGTTTATGAACTACTTTTGGAAAAGAAACTTACAAAAGTTGATGGCGCAAAGCTTCCAGCGTTCGTTGCCGGTGGAGCCATATACGGTCATAGTGCCCTAGGAGAAGACATTAATGTGCCAGAACTAGCTAAAAATGCTGCAAAAGCTGCAACAGAGGCTATGATGAGAGCTATGGAAGGCGCAGGAATAACAGCTTATCCACTATGGCCAGCATTAATTGGCGCTGCAGTTACCATGGAAATAGTGCATCCAGATTCATTCTTAGGAGAAGAATACGGGACATTTGGCACAGTTGACTCAGCATATGTTGCTGGTCTAGGTGCTGTTGAAGCTGCGAAATTACCTCCAAAGATTCATGTTAGAGGCACAGGAGAAGAATTTGATACTGCAAAAGTCATTGGCGATTTTGGTTTGATTCTCAAGGATATTGGTGGACCCTCTGTCATCGGTTCGATGGCTCTTAATGAAATTTTTGCTGGATTTCAAGAGTCATCTATCATAGGCGCTGGTTTCTCAGGAGGCCCTGTAAATCCACCTCTTGGGCATCTTTGTGGTGACGTTGTTCCGACTATAAGGCTTTTAATAAAGTCTAAAGGTGACATCTACACAGCCGCCGAAGAAGTAAAGAAATACAAACTCAATTCATTCATTGATCCAGAGATGGCAATTTGTGCCTTAAATACCATTGCAAGGAAAGCAGAAGAAGTTAGAAGAGGCCTTGTTACAAAGACTTGGCTACTTGCCAGTGAAGCAATCCGAGACAGAGCAATCTACAGAAGAAGTGTAAAAGTCTATGAAATGTTAAAGGCTGGTAAAAGTCTAGAAGAAGCAGCCAAAGCCCTAGACGAGGAAAGAAAAGCATATGTTGAGAAAAGAGGTTCAGCCATACTTAGCGCGTTTACTGGTAAAAAGATTGAATTAAAATTCACAGAACTCAGACCACAAGCAAGGAGAAAGGATCCATTCACCAAAAAGTACTGGGGCTTTGATTCCTATATCTCGTACGACGTCACAATCGATGGCAAAAAGTATCACATAGAGAACCTGTCAGCTAAGGCTGTACCTGATTATATCCTCGAGGGTAAGGGTATGGACGATCCAAACTATGGTCTTGCGTTGTTTGCAGGAGCTGTACTGGCACAAGAACTACAGTACATAGGACATACGATAATAAACATAACAATTCCGGCTGCAGTTGCTGCCATAATGGGCATGGATCCAAAGGAAGCTGCTAAGAAGGCAGAGAAGGGAGCTTACCTAACTAGAGCTATCCCTGGCGGAAAGGCAAACGCTTTAGAGGTAGCTAAACTAGCAAAGAAAATATATGAAATGTTAACAACGGAAACACATGATATTCTACCTTAACCTATTTTTTTACATTAGTAGCAAGAGTGTTCAATTTTCTTAAGAGGTATGTTCTCCTCTTTTCTTGACTAATTTAAGAG
>QMZY01000144.1 GCA_003663415.1 Candidatus Aenigmatarchaeota archaeon | reverse complement strand
CTTCTTTCTTAGAGGCGTGCGCGGAAGAGATTAGGCATTTTATTGAAAAGCTTATGGAGATAAATGGTCATATTGATGATGTTAGGAATAATATTATGTATTTTGAAGGACGCGCAGCTGAAAAGTATTATGTTGCATTAAATGAAGTTATTCCAAGAGAATATGGGTATGAGGGGAAAAGAATTAGAAGGCCTCCTGGGGATCCTTTTAATGCTGCTGTAAGCTATGGGAACTCTAGGGTTAGGAATGTTGTTTTTAAATCTGTGGTTTTGGCTGGTTTGGATCCTTTTTCAGGTTTTTTGCATGCTGATAGACCTGGCAGGGCTAGTATGGTTCTTGACTTAGCTGAAGAGTTTCTTGTGGCTGTTTCTGATTACTCTATTATACCTCTTTTTACACGTCGTATGTTAAAGCTTGAAGACTTCACGAGGAGCCGTGGAGGTGTATATTTAAGTGGGAATGGCCGTAAACTGGTTTCTGAGAAAATTGAAGAACGTTTGAATGAATATTTACCATATCACGGGAAGAATTTTATGCTTCGCGACATAATTTTGGGCCAGGCGCGTAGGGTTGGGATGTTTCTTAGAAACGAGGTTCGAAGCTATCAACCATTTCTCTTAAAACTGTAGGAAGTGGTTATATGGTTTCCTTAACGCTTGTAATTTACGATATTTCTGATAATGGTTTAAGAAGTGCTGTAGAGAAGAAGTGTAAAAGTTATGGATTGAAACATATCCAGAGAAGTGCTTTTATCGGTTATTTGAGTAAGAATATGCGAGAAAGCCTTTACCTTGAACTGTTGAGTATGTTAGAGGGGAAGGAAGGGAACATTAGGCTTTATAAAATTTGTAAAAAATGTTTTAGCGATAGGCTAAATATCGGTAGTTTAGAAGGGTTTGATGATGAACCTACCGAAGAAGATGTCATCGTAGCTTAAAAGAGGTTGTTTGGGTTGATGATTGATTGTGAAGAGTTGAGACAGTATGCTTATTGTCCTCGTATTCCTTATTGGCACCATGTTTTAAGACTTCAACCTCCTTCTACATTTAAAATTAGACGTGGCAAAAAATTTCATCAAGAAATTTGGAAAAAGGCGCGTAGATGGAAAATTTTTGAAAATTGCAAAGCTGACCATGGGGTTTTGCTGTATTCGGAAAAACTTGGCTTAAAAGGTAAACTTGACATATTATTAGAATGTGAAGAAAACCTTATTCCTGTTGAGGTAAAGTATGGAAGTAAGAATGTTAGCATTCCGGTTTTTAGCCATATTATACAGCTTGTAGGCTATTCTCTCTTGGTAGAGGATGTTTTTAAAAGGAAAGTTAGATACGGTTTTATTGTCTATGCGGATCGCAATAAACTTGTAAAAATATCTATAGATGAAAAATTGAGAAGAAAGGCTATCTCCATTATAAATGAGGTTAAAAAAATAATTGAAAAAGAATATTTTCCTGCTGTAGCGGAGAGACGTGGTAAATGTTCCCAGTGTGAATATTTTTATGCATGTAAAGGGGTTTGATTTAAGATTTTCGTGGCAAAACGCTGATAATAACATAATGAACATTATGATTGAAATTTACTCCAAATCGTTACCATAGTTTTTAGTTTTTGTATTTTAAAATTGGGGAAGTTGAGATATTTTGGAATAAATGTTGTTTTCATGATTTCAATTAATTTTTGCAGGCTATAGATCTAAAATTTATGTGTAAAATAGCCTCTTAGGGTATTTTAAACTGAGCCGTTTTTACTTTAAATAGGTTGTAAGTTAGTGAAGTAGTTTTGGTGGAAGATTTGGATATAAGTGTTATGAAAAGGGATTTAACATGGAATCGGCTTATCGATGTTTTAAATAAATTTGCTAACGATTGTGAAGAAGATGGGTTTCAAGTTATGCGAAGACAAAACTTATTTGTTGTGATAATTCATAATACGTCTCTAGTAGTTTCTTTTATTAATTCGCCTTGGAGGATAACAGCCGCTGAGTTCAGAAAGGTTGAATTGGAAGCGAGGAATATATGTGAAGAAGAACCTTACATAGTGGTTTTTTGTTGGGACTTTTCTAATTCTCTTCTTGAAACATGGAGTAAGGAAGGAAGAATTGCAGTGTATTCTCTGGCTAGAATGCAAAAACTCCCAATAAACGATTTAGAACCATTAGTTGCGCTTGAAAAACGTTTAGAACAACAGGGGTTTGTTTTTGAAGAATTTTATAGCGAGGTAAAAGATCTAACTGTGGATGTTGCTCTTAAGATCGAAGCGGAAAACATGTTTTTAAGAAGAGTTTTCTCTGAGTTCGAAGAGGAAATTATAAAGTATAGGAAAACCTTGGATCCGAAATTTTTCATGGAGAAATATTATTCAATAGTATCTGATGCAGAAAAGGGTAAATGGGAACATACCATAACGAAAAACCTTATTTCAGCTTTTTTGGATTCTGGTTTCAAAATTGATTTAAATAAGAGTGATAAGGCT
>QMZY01000143.1 GCA_003663415.1 Candidatus Aenigmatarchaeota archaeon | reverse complement strand
ATCATCAGCTGGAATATCTGCCAGTTTTGCTAAAAGTTTGTTCAATGGTTTATGTATCTTATTAAAGACATGCATGTTATGAGCATATGCTAAATCAGGATTCTTTCTCACCGAGTAGTATCCCGGACATTTTTCACCTTTGATTGTAAGTGCGTTATCATCTGCATAAAATGCAAAGTCGGGTCTGGCAAAAATGATACCTCTGTGATACGCTGTCAGGTATGGAGCGAGAGAAGATAATTTTTTCATCATGGCGTAGCACGGATTCTCCAGTTTATCCACTTCCACGTTAATCTGAACTCTCCCCGACTTTCTATCCAACCACTCTCCTGAAACCACAAGATTATACTTTGCTCCTCCTCTATTGTAAAGGAGAACTTCTTGGTAGAATCTATCCTTGATGATCTTCCCTGCACTATCCCTGATCGCAGGATTTGATGCTGTAGAAACCCCGAAACTGATCAATTCGAACTTCTGATAAGTTTCGGGCAGAGAAGGATCCATTATTCCACCTTGAACACTGACCCTATTCCCAAATTCATCGACACCATCTGAGTCAAGGTTAACAACCTCCACCTTTATCAGGGCATATTTGTAATCATCTGGTATCTTAAAACTGAAATTGGCGGTGTTTGAACCCGTCAGCAGGCCCATGAACATACGGGCAATCTGGGTCGATACTGTTGATTTGATCTCCATAACAGGGGAGGAATAAAATACCTTATCAAGAACTCTTGGAGGCCACGCATCGAGAGGATTCGTCATAGTTATATAATCAATATCGCCGAATTTTTCCTCAACGAGTTCTATGGTAATGTTAAGGGCATCATCCGCATTTTCGATGTGATAACTGTTGAAGACATCTGTTGTTAAATTTCCGCATATTATAAGATATCTAACATCGATTTTGCTCAGAACACCCAGTACTTCAGAGTCTATCTGGTCAGTAACTATAACCGGAGCGGTGAGGTAACTGGCAATGGGGGTGGCAGCCAGTCCTGTCTCGTAACCTTCTCGATCATCCTTTATTATTAGTGCTAGGTCACTCTTTTTCCAGTATTCCTTTATAAGGTCAAGAGAAACATCCCTTGGGTCTCTATTTTCAGTTATCACAAGGTCTGGATTTTTCCCTATCATCTCTTCTGCCCTTATTATGGCCTTTGAAGGCCCACTCATATTCTTCACATAAAGTGGTACAACATATCTGTTGCCGTTTTCATCGTAATGGACAGCCAGTGGTGTCACTATCAGAGGGTAGAAGGGATTTGCATCTGCCACCTCAATGGCAGAAGGGCTATCCTTCAAAACCCCTTCCATCACAACCAAAGCTTTTCCACTTGGCAGAAAACCTTCCCTGGGAGCAGGTTTATAAAGGTATATCCCGACTCCAGCTATCAGAAGGATTATTACACCAATCGTCACAACTACTTTATCATGCTTCATGTTAATCTTCCTCCCTAATTCCCTTATAATGATGTAATACGATGCTATATATATTTTTTTTTGTATTCAAATTTTGCCAAACTTAATAAGAAGCATACCTTACATAATCAACTCTCTAAAGAACAAACCCATCCAGTTCCGGGTAAAGGAATATACTCTAAACCGTTTTTTCGCTTACAGATGCTGCAAGCCCGGAAACAAAGAAAAAGCTCTCGTTATCCTGTGGGATGTTTATCACAATACCTGTGAAACCTTTTACCTCAACACTCAAAGGATTTTCATCAACTTTGATGCTCTTGGAACCTTCCACTCCTATCGTTCTCATTCTACCGCTCGTCATTCTTACTTCTATCATGGGTGCAAATATTTTGAAAGGAATCAGATAGGCAATAATTATCAGTGGCATGTAAAGAATTATCATTGCAATAATTACAGCTAAAGCCTCTGCAAAAGAACTAACATTTTTCAGGCGCTCGTTTATTTTCTCTATTATCGTGAATATTATGGATAGAATCACATCTCCGCTACCGATGGCTTGAAAATAGCAAAGATGATTCGATATGTTATCACCTTGTGATGTTAAACCTGGATACAAACTGTCCAGAACCACTCCTAAACTGGCTATTCTCTTCTCCAGATTTTCGATATTTTTCACATCACCATTATCTATGGCATCACTCAGCTCGGTGAGTGCCTGTTTCAATTCATTGACCTTTCCCACACTCATCTCGATCTCTTTCTTTTTGATAGAAAAAATCCTTACGTTGTATATTTCAACAGTAACAGTTTTTTTCAACTCATTTTTGGAGTATGCAACTGTTAAGAATACAGTCAGGATAATAATTACTGCTACAATAAACGTTGAAAGTATTTTTATTTTTTCTGTCATAGAATTAGCTATGTTCACCATGGTATATATTTTTATTGGATAAAGTGCGAAATATCAATGCTCTTGGTTACGGTTCACAAAATCACTGCAAACATATACACTGCATCATCCTCGCTGTTTCCTGCTTTGTCGAACGCTCTGGCGGATAT
>QMZY01000142.1 GCA_003663415.1 Candidatus Aenigmatarchaeota archaeon | reverse complement strand
GTGAAGATGTTTGAAGAGAAATATCCAGATTATGAGGTCGTTGTGAACACATTCGCACACGAAGATTTCAAAACACTCCTCAGAACATGGCTCAATTCACCTGACGCTCCAGACGTTGTCACATGGTTTGCTGGAGAGAGAATGAGGTATTTCGCGAGCAAGGGTCTGTTGGAACCTTTAGACGATGTTGTCATCGATAAGAGCTTTGACTCTTACTTCCCGGCAGCTTTCAAGAGCTCCTGTGAATACGAAGGAAAAATCTACTTCCTACCTCAGAGTTGGTATTGGTGGGGTGTGTACTACAGGAAATCCGTTTTTGAAAAGTATGGTTTGAAAACACCGAAGACATGGGAAGAATTCCTCAAAGTTTGTGAAATTTTGAAGAACAACGGGATAACTCCCATAGCCATAGGAACTAAATACCTGTGGACGGCAGCCGGTTGGTTCGATTATCTGAACATGCGAATAAATGGGTTGGAATTTCACAAAAAACTCACAGCTGGTGAGATTCCTTACACCGATCCTCGTGTCAAAAAAGTTTTCGACTACTGGAAAGTACTCGTTGAAAAGGGGTACTTCCTTGAAAACCATCCTTCTTATTCCTGGCAAGAAGCGGCATCTTTCCTCTTCAGAGGAGAAGCCGGTATGTACCTAATGGGACAGTTCATAAAAGATGTTGCTCCAGAAGAAGTTAAAAACGACCTTGATTTCTTCAGATTCCCGATTATAGATGAGAAAGTTGGGTTGTATGAAGACACACCGATCGATGGTTTCATGATACCTGCCAAGGCGAAACACAAAGAAGCCGCAAAATTCTTCTTGAAGTTTATAGCTTCAAAAGAAGCTCAGGAATTCTATGCAAAGAGCCTTGGAAGGTTGGCTGCGAACAAGAACGTACCAGCTCCAGATGCCCATGCAGAAAAAGGTTTGAAGATGATCCTCGCCTCCGATGGTGTGATGCAGTTCTACGATAGGGACACCAATCCCGAGATGGCCACGGTTGGAATGAACGGTTTCGTTGAATTCATGGTATATCCCAACAACATAGATAAGATATTGGAAAATCTGGAGAAAGCGAGGAAGAGGATTTTCAAGAAATGACAGGAGGGGATTCCCTCCTGTCATTGACTATGGACGAGGAGAGATGCAATGAAGAAACGCTGGTGGGTACCTTACGCTTTTCTCGCCTTGCCCCTTACCATGTACGTAATATGGGTCATAATCCCGATATTTCAAACGTTCGTGTTCAGCTTCACGGATTGGGATGGAGTATCCCCCACTTATCATTTCATAGGATTTGAGAATTACAAAGAGATCTTTTCAGATCCTTACTTCATGCTTTCGTTGAAGAACAACATAAAGTGGCTACTAGCATTCGTGTTCCTCTCGGTCCCAGCGGGACTCGGTGTTGCCATCCTCTTGGATCAGAAATTTCCTGGAGGAAAAGTTTATAAAACCATGATGTACCTTCCCATGACTCTTTCATTCGTGGTCATAGGGCAGATCTGGTCTTGGATCTTGGAACCAAAATACGGTGCTTTGAACACTTTTTTGAGGACCATAGGACTTTCAAATCTTGCAAAACCCTGGCTCAGTGATCCGGGAGTCGTGACCTATGCCTTGATAGCTGCAGCCTCCTGGAGGCAGATAGCCTACGCCATGGTGTTGTTTCTTGCGGGTTTAAAAAATGTTCCCCGTGATCTTGTGGAAGCAGCTTACGTTGACGGTGCCAATTCCTGGCAGAGGTTCTGGTACGTTATACTGCCTCTATTGAGGCCTGCCATGGTTATAGCCATAACTGTCAGTGTTATAGACTCACTGAGAGCCTTCGATATAGTGTACGTACTGACGAGAGGTGGACCTTTCTACTCATCGAGTGTCCTTGCAAATTACATGTACATTCAATCTTTCCACAATTACAGAATGGGATTTGGAGCTTCCATAGCCGTTGTCCAGTTTCTCATAACATTCGGTTTCATACTCTTGTACTTACTAAACGTCTTCAAAAGGGAGGAGAAATTTTGAAAAGAAGAATCATGAAGGGGACGATCTTTTACGTTCTATCAACAATTCTGGTGATAACATGGATGCTTCCCTTCTTTATAGCTTTCTTCACATCTTTAAAGTCCATGGATGAGATAATGATAGGAAAGGGATGGTGGTACCCGCCAAAAGCCTGGAAGTGGGACAATTACAAAACGGCTTGGGTTGACGCGAACATGAAAAGGTATTTCCTGAATTCTTTCATAATAACCGTACCATCCGTTCTTGGGGCACTTTTCGTGTCGAGTCTCAGTGCTTTTGCGCTCTCTTGGTATGAATTCAGATTGAATAAACCCATTTTGATGATATTCGTTGGCGGAATGCTGATACCGTTTCAAATGCTCTTGATACCTGTTTATAGATTCTCGGTCAATACGGGTCTTTACGATACTTACCTTGGTGTCATTCTCTTCCACATAGCTTTTCAAACGGGATTTTG